>JACCSF010000008.1 GCA_013813135.1 Thermoleophilaceae bacterium
GGGCGTCGATGAATTGGCCGAGGTCTGCGTACTCGACGACTCCCGGCAGAAGGTCACGCATCAGCCGGTCGTCGAGTCCGAGGAAGGCACCGGCGAGCAGGATGTTCTCGCTGCCGCTCAGGTCGATGTCGAAGCCGGCGCCGAGTGTCAGGAGCGCGGACACGTGCCCGCGAACGTCCACCACGCCCTCCGACGGACGGATGATGCCGGCGAGCACCTGGAGGAGCGTGCTCTTGCCGGCGCCGTTGGGGCCGATGACGGCGAGCGACTCGCCATGCACGACCCGCAACGCCACGTGACGCAGCGCCCAGAACTGCTCGGCCGGCTCGCGAGTCAGGAGCTGGCTGAGCGTGCGCTGCATCGACTTCTTGCGGCTGAAGCGCAGGCTGTAGCGCACGCCGAGGTCGTGCGTGTCGATCGCGGTGTCGGTGTCGGTGATTGGTCCCGGGCGCTCGGTCATCGGTCTTCAGAGCACCTTCGCGAAGGTCGGCTCGAGCCGCTTGAAAGCGACCGACGCAACGGCCAGGAAGGCGGTGCTGGCGATGAGCAGCACGCCAAGCGATATCCAGTCGGGCGGGATCGGCGGACCGTTTGGGGTGCCGTAGATCACGCTGCGGTATGCCTCGAACAGGACCGCGAACGGGTTCGCATGGGCGACGAAGCGCAGGATCGGGTTGTCGAACAGCGAGATTTCGTCGAGATGGCTGAGCGCGTACAGGCCCGGCGAGAGGTACCACCACAGCCGCAGCAGGTGGCGGACGACGTTGCCGAGGTCGCGGAAGAAGACATTGCCCGCCGCGACGAGGATGGCGACGGCCACGGTAAAGACGTACTGCACGACGGCGATGACCGGGATGAGCAGCACCAGCGGCGACAGCCGATCGCCGTAGAAGGCCATGATGGCGGCAAGTGGGATCAGGCCGAACCCGAAGCCGACGATGCCGGCGGTGGTGGCGGCGACGGGCAGCACGATCTTCGGGAAGGCGATCTGCTTGATGAGCCGATGCTGGTTGACGATCGAGCCGGTCGCGTCGGTCACCGCCGCGGTGAACCATTTCCATGGCAGGATCGCGGCGAAGATGAAGAGCGGATAGTCCGGCAGGGCCCGCGAGGTGATGATCGTGACGAGCACGACGTAGACGCCCATCAGCAGCAGCGGGTCGAGGACCCACCAGATGTTGCCGAGCAGCGTATCGGCGCCGCGCTTCCTGATCTCGGCCTGGACCAGGTAGCGCACCAGGCGGCGCCGAGAGGTGATGTCCCCGATCGCCTCGATCAGCAGTCCGAGCGGGCTCGGGCGGGCGGCGGCATTGCGAAACGCCGCCGGCGCCTCAGTCGTGACTGACATGCGACGGGAGCGTATCACCCGAAAGGAAGCGCTCCACGAAGCGGACGCTCGCCGAGCCGTCCGACGCACCGAGATGGCGCTCGACGAAGGCGGCGTACTCCGAGGCATCAAACGTGTCGTCCAGGATGGCCGCGGCGACCGCGTCGGTGTCGGAGACCTGGGTGCCGATCATGTCGGTGCGGTAGTCGAGGTAGAGGCCCGGATTCGATCTGTACTGCTTCAGATCCGGCACGAGGAGGATCAGCGGGCGGCGGAGGAGCGCCCATTCGAAGATCGACGAGGAATAGTCGGTCACCAGCACGTCGGCAAGGGTGAAGACATCGTTGACCTCGGTGCCGGGGTCGATGACCACGTCGTAGCCGTCGGTCGGCGTGGCATGCGGATCGAGGTTGGGATGCGTCTTGAGCACCAGGACGTGGTCGTCCGGCAGAAGCGAGCGCAGGCGCGCGGCGTCGATGCCCGGCGCGGCGCGCTTCCTGGGCCCCCGGCCGCGGAAGGTGGGCGCATAGAGCACGACGCGCTTGCCGGACAGCATCGGATATGCCCGGAGCACGCGGGCGCGCGCGGACGCCATCGCGTCGGGATCGAAGAAGAAGTCGGTGCGCGGCGAGCCGAGCGCAAGCACGCGCTCGACGGGCGTGCGCAGCGCGGACGCATAGGCGGCCCGTCCAGCTTCCCCGGCCACAATCACGTAGTCGTAATACCGATGCAGGAATGCACGCTCGGTCCGGCGGCGGCGGCTCGGCGCGTCGAGGCCGAAGTGCTTGAGCGATCCGGCGGCATGCCAGACCTGGACCACGGTCGTTTCGGCCCGATGCGGGCCGACGTGGATCGGCAGATAGGCGTTGTCGACGATGAAGAGCCGAGACGTGCACAGGAAGTACATGGCCCGGCCCATGCGCAGGAGGTAGATGAGCTTGGCGCCGAAGCGGTAGCTGTATGGCTCCATGAGCAGCACGTAGCGCAGGTCCGGATGGCGCCGTCGCATGACCGCGTTGACGTGCCGCAGATTGCCTTCCAGCCGTGGGTGTCGCGCCGAGGCAAGCACGACGCGATCTCGACGAACCGGCAGTCGAGAGAAGGCGAGGCGCAGAATCCGCAGAAAGAGCGTCGCCGCAAGGTACTCGAACCGATTCATGCTCGAACGGTCAGGACGATGGGAGCGGCGTGGCTCGATCGTGGCGACGGACGTCGAGGACCTGGCCCGTCAGATCGGAGCGGAGCAGCCGCACCGTGGCGCGGGCGACCTCGTCGGTCGTAAGGAGCATGTCGTGCGCCTCGTCGGGGAACGCTCGACGCCGCATCTCGGTATCGGTCCGTTCCGGACTCACCGCATTAACCCGGATCCCGTCGTCGTACCACTCCTCGGCCAGGCCCTGGGCGAGGTTCGCCACCCCGGCCTTGCTGGCGGAGTATGCGACGTAGTCACGACGCCCGCGCGTGAAGGAGCTCGAGGTAAAGAGCGTGAGCGACCCGCCACTCTCCTGGAGGTACGCGTGCGCGGCACGAGCCACGTTGAGGCTGCCGATCAGGTTGACCTCGATCACGTCGCGCAGCTCATCGGACGTGCTGTCCACGACCTGGCCGACCTTCAGGACGCCGGCGGTGACGATGACGTGGTCGATGCCACCCATGGACGCTGCCGCACCTTCGACACGGTCGGCCACTGCCCGCGCGTCGCGCACGTCGAGGCCGGTCGAGAGCCCGAGGACCTCGGCACGCGCCCCGAGCCGCCTGGCTTCATCGGCGATCGCGCGGCCGATGCCGTGCGTACCCCCCACGACCAGGATGCGGGATCCATCGAGCGAGGTCGGAGCGTCCAGGTGGCTCGCCGCGTCGAGCGAGTTCATCTGGAGCATGCGATCGGCGAGCACGAGGTCCACCTTGGTGGTGATCTTGATGTTCATCTCCACGCCGGGGACGGCCAGGATGCGGGCGCCGGGCACATGGCGCAGGACCAGGCTGCAGTCGTCGGTGGCGCTCATGTCGCCCGCCGCGAGGGCGGCCTCGTAGGCTTGGCGCAGGATGCGACTGCGGAAGACCTGGGGCGTCTGGCCGCGCCGATAACGAGCGCGCTCCGGGATCTCGACGACGTTGCCCTCGCTCACCACCACCAGCGTGTCGCTGCTCGGAATGACGGTGTCGGTGCTGTCCGCGAGGCCGAGCGCGATCGGTTCGATCGCACGTCGCACGACGTCGACCGGGACCAGCGGGCGAACGGCATCGTGCACCAGGACGACATCGTCGTCATCGGTCTCGAGCGCCTGGAGCCCGTTCCAGGTGCTCTCGTTGCGGGTGGCGCCGCCGGCGACCAGCATGGCCGGGACCGTCAGGCCGGCCGCCGTGACGAGCTCACGGGTCTCGCTCATCCAATCGGCGTGGGCGACCACGACGAAGCGATCAATCCCGGCAGACGACAGGGTCCGCAGGCTTCGCAGCAAAATCTCCTCGCCGGCGAGCCGCAGGAACTGCTTCGGAATGTCGCCGCCGAACCGGTTCCCGTCACCTCCCGCGAGAAGGATTGCGCATATCATCGAGGAAACGACATCAGGATCTGCACTCTTCGGACGGACCACGCGTGTGAATGGCTGAGAGTAAGCGAAACGCCGACCCTCGTGGCCCATCGGACGGCCGGAGCCCGCGACCGATCCCGCTCGAGGTCAGGGATCTCCACTGGGAGCGGATTCAATTGGTCCTTCATCTCCGCTCGATACCCGGGAGCGACGTGGCGCTCGACGCCGGCGCATTCTCCCTGGTCGCAGCCGACGGCGATCGCATGCCGGCCACGAGTGACTCGCTCCATGACGAACTGCGTGTCGTCCGCTTCAACGTCATGGCCGGGCCGGCCCAGATGCCGCTCGCACCGGGACGCTGGACACTGACCGTGTCGGACGATGAGGGCCGTAGCTGGCCGGCCGCTCCCGCGGGCGATCTGCGCGCCGGCCTGGACGAGATGAGCCGTGCCTTCGCGATCCCGCGAGGAACGTATCGCGTCGACGTTTCCATCGAGCCGGCTTCTGCGGAGCTCATCCTTGAGATCACGCGCGAACGTCACCGCGCCGGCGCAGGACTGCGGCGACCATCGCGAAGGCGCCTGCGACAGTGGTGGTGGACACTGGTGCGTCCCGCGCGCGTCGGCCTCTTCCGCGCCCTGATCCGCATCCTGCGGCTCGTCGTGCCGCGGCGTGGGCGGCTGATCGTCTTCACCTCAGACTCACGAGAGACGCTCGGCGGCAACCTCAAGATCGTGCATGACCGCGTGGTCGAGCGAGGGCTCCATCACGAGTACCGGCTGCGGACCATCTTCAAGCCGAGCATTCGTACCGCGCGCAGCGCGCGTGATCGGCTCCGGCTGACCTGGCTGCTGGCCCTCGCCGACGTGATCCTGCTCGATGACTACCAGCCCGCCATCTACCGGCTGCCGCCCCACGAGCGAGTGCGGATCATCCAGTTGTGGCATGCGTGGGGCGCCTTCAAGACGGTCGGCTACAGCCGCGTCGGCAAGCCCGGCAGCCTGAGCCCGTACTCATCGGTCCATAAGAACTACACGCACGCCATCGTGAGCTCGCCGTACGAGGTACCGTTCTACGCGGAGGCCTTCGGTATCCCGGAGGAACGTGTCGTCCCGACCGGCACCCCGCGCATGGATCAGTTCCTCGATCCGGAACGCCAGCGACAGGGCCGGGCAGCTGCCGTCGCCGCGTTGCCGGCCACCGGGGGGCGCTTCGTCATCCTGTTCGCTCCCACCTTTCGTGGCGGCGGCCCGCGCCAGGCGCGCTACCCGGTCGGCCAGCTCGACCTCGAGGCCCTGCATCGGCTGTGCGTCGAGCTGGACGCGGTGATGGTGTTCAAGCTGCATCCATTCGTGAAGTCACGGCTGACGATCCCGGACGGGCTCGGCGACCGCCTGGTCGACGCCACGCGCACCACGCTCGACGTCAACGACATGCTGCTCATCACGGATCTGCTCATCACGGACTACTCGTCGATCGTGTTCGAGTACTCGACCCTGGCCCGACCAATGCTGTTCTACGCCTACGACCTCGAACACTACACCGCCACCCGCGACTTCTACGTCCCCTATGTCGACTTCGTCCCCGGCCGCATCGTGCAGACCATGCCCGAACTGATCGACGCCATCCGCCGCGGTGACTACCAGGCCGAGAAGGTGGTCCCGTTCGCCGAGCGACACCTGGCGCGCCGTGACGGATCGGCGACCGACCGCATCATCGACCAGCTCATCCTGGACCGATGAGGGCCCTGCGGGTCGAGCTGCGCATTAGATTGGTGCGCGTCGGGCATCATCTCGGCGCCCGCCTGCCGCTGCAGCGACGGGTGGTGCTGGCGACCGCGCACGCGCCGCGCATCGGCGGCAACCTGGTGGCCATCCGCGACGAGATCGCGCGTCGTCATCCGGGCGTCCGGATCACGGTTGTTGCCGATTCCCCCGGCGGCGGGATCGGCGGGAAGCTGCGGGCGGCCACCGCCGCCGTGGTGGCCGGCTATCTCCTGGCTCGCGCCCGCCTCTTCATCGTCGACGACTACTTTTTCCCGGTGTATGTCGTGCAACCGCGGCGCGGCACGCGGACGGTCCAGGTCTGGCACGCCAGCGGCGCCTTCAAGAAGATGGGCCACAGCCTGACCGGCAAGACCTTCGGCGCCGATGCGGCACTCCGTTCCCGCGTGCGCATCCACGCCAACTACGACATCTGCCTGATCTCCTCGCGGGCCGTGCTCCCTCACTACGCCGAGGCGTTCGACCAGCCGCCCGAGCGGTTCATCTCGCATATCGGCATCCCCCGCACCGACCGCTTCTTCGACGCCGATGCCGTCGAGCGCGCCTCGGCCGAGGTCCGGACCCGGTACCGCCTGCCGTCGGACCGACGCGTCATCCTCTATGCCCCAACCTTTCGCGGCGACCGAATCACCGATGCGCGCCACAGCGACGACCTCAATCTCCACGCTCTTCGGCGCGACCTCAGCGAGGATCACATCGTCCTCGTCCGACTCCATCCGTTCGTCCGCGCCCGCCCGCGCATCGGCCCCGAGCTGGCAGGCTTCGTCCACGACGTCTCCGATCATCCCGACATCAACGCGCTGATGCTCGTCAGCGATCTCCTCGTCACCGACTATTCGAGCGCCATCTTCGAGTTCTCACTGCTCGGGCGCCCGATGGCCTTCTTCGCGCCCGACCTCGACGCCTACGAGCGCGAGCGCGGCTTCTACTTCGACTACCGCTCCGGCGTGCCCGGCCCGGTCTTCACCGAGACCGATGCGCTGGCGCGCTGGATTCGCGAAGGCCCCGTCGACCTCGAGCGCATCCGCCGCTTTCGCGATGCCTCGTTCGAGATCGCGGACGGACAAGCCTCACGCCGCTTCGTCGACGAGGTCGTGATTCCCGCCCTTCGCTCGGGAACCTGATTGGTCCCGGACGCTACCTCGAGCGGAATCGCCGCAGCCAGCGGAGGGCCCATCCGGGAAGCGCCCGCTTCATCAAATTCGTGATGTGAACGCGTCGCCTTGACGGGCCTCTGTTGTGTGGCGCGGGCGGTACAGGCTGCACGTTCCGAGGCTTCGGATGGGCGAAGTCGGTCACCCTGAGCGAGAGGTTGCCCACGTCGGTCGTATACGGCTCAACCATGCGGCGCCCGATGATCGGCCGCCCGCCCACGCGACTCAGGCGGCGAATGGAGACCCACCCGCAGCTGCGCAGTTCGATGAAGGTGTCCCACGTTCCTGCTTCCAGTTCGGAGCCGATGGCGACCGTTGCGGGATCAATCACGACGGTGCCTCGGGGGGCGATGATGAGGGCATCGTCGATCACCCGTGTCTGCTCCTGCAGCCTCAGTGGAACCTCATATTCGACGAGGCTGCCTCGGTGGCGAAGCACCAGGGATAGCTTCGTGGCGGCGACCTCCGAGGTGAAGTCAAGATCATCGGCGAGGATCGTCGGCTCGCCCGCCAACGGCGGCGGGGGCTGCCACGAGATGGTGCCACCCCGCTCGATCAGCCGAACCGGCGTGCCATCGGCGTAGCTCATCGTCGCCGATACCGAGAGCCGCAACGCTGCTGGGGTTGCCTCGATCGAATCGAGGACGACATCCGCTTTCAATCCGTTCTCAATCGCCGCCTGCGCGGCAACCAGATCGAGCCGGCCCGCCATGAGAGACCGGGAGAGTGGCTTGAATCGACCTGGGAGGAGTCCGGTGACGCCGGGTCCGAAACGTTCCGAAGCGAGGCGGTGAACCTCGGAGAACGTCTCACGGACGTGTGGGTCGCGACCCTCCACCCATGCCTTGCCCCGCATTCGCTGGAGCACGTTGGAGCGGTACCAGTGCAGGTAGAGGCGATCGCGCTGCAGCCCGGGAGCGGTGTGCTTGTCGATGACGTCGAGGACATCGCGCACAGCGCGGTAGTAGACAACCGGATCTGCCGGGGCGAAGGACGCGTTCGTCGCATCCTCTCGACTCATCCAGTGATAGCACGGGTAGTCGCTAAGGATCGACATGCGTTTGGCTTGCAGGAACGCCTCCATCACGAAGACGTGATCCTCAAGCCGGCGGCGGCCCTCCGGGAAGCGAATCTCATGCTCGTCCAGGAACGAACGGCGAAAGAGCTTGTGGGGGCTGAGCAGGCCGAGGAGTGGCGGGTTGTTTCCCCCGTCCGTCAGCGACGCGTCGTCGACATTGCGGGCGAACTGATACCTGGGCACATACTTTCCCTTGCCGTGCCCCACGATCTTGCCGACGACGACATCGGCGCCGTTGCGCTCGGCATAGTCGTAGAGGCGCTCTAGGGCCTCGTCGGAGATCCAGTCGTCGTTGTCGACGAAGTACACGTACTTGCCCGCGGCGGCTTCGATTCCCACGTTGCGCGGCCGTCCCGGCCAGCCCGAGTTCGGGATGTGAATGGCCGTGATGTTGTCGTGTTGCGCGGCGACCGCGTCCAGCCGATCCGCGGTGCCATCGGTCGAGCCGTCGTCGACGAAGATCGCCTCGTACTCGTCTGACGGCAGCGATTGACGGAGAATCGAGGCGATGCAGTCATCGATGTACGCGCCCGGGTTGTAGACCGGCACGACGACGCTGACCTTGACCGCCATCAGGGGCGCTCCATCGGCATTGCGGGTGCGCCCTGCCGAGCCCGGACGACACCGGGCCGATCAGACGGCCGGCGCGGCACGCGCAGCGAGACGGCCACGGCGACGATCGCCATGGCCACCATCAGCACGTCGATGAGCCCGATGGCCGAGACGAGCGGGATGGTGCCCGCGTCGGCCACCGCCACGATCGCTCCGCCGACTCCCGCGCCGAACGCGGTCCCCAGCGTGAACATGAGCTGCAGCGCGGACGAGCTGTAGCCCTCCTCGCCGGGCGCCGCCGTCTCGAGGATCATCAGCGCCAGCATCGAGTACGCGAGGCCCATGCCCAGCCCGGCGACGGCCCACCCGATGGCGACCACCAGCACCGGCATCTGCGGGATGAGCACCAGGGCAGTGATCGTGATCCCGGCGCCGATGAGTCCCGCTCCGCTCGTTACCAGCGTGCGCCGGATGCCGGCCGCCGCCGCACGGGCCTGCACCCAGGAGCCGATGGTCCACGTCACCGCCGCCGCCGAGAGCGCGAGGCCGCCAAGCGTCACGCTGCCGCCGCGCACGTCGACCACCGTCAGCGGCACGAAGGCCTCCGTCCCGAAGAAGGCGAAGGCGATGACGAACACGACGCTTACGACGGCCGGGCGTCCGCGGCGTAGGAGGAGCGTGCCGGTCGGGAGCAGGTGGCGCAGCGCCCCGATCGCCAGCCACGCGCCGACCACCGCCAGCACCGGCGCCAGGGGCAGGCCCACGGTGAGGGCACCCACCAGGAGCGTCGAGCCGAGTGCCAGGCGAATCGCGTCAAGCGCGCGCCGCCCATCGGCCCGCAGCGGGACGGCTGCGCGCTGCGCCGGTCCGAGTCGCGCCAGTTGCGGGTAGACGGCGATCCCCATCAGCAGCACGGGGGGCACGATGCCGAGGAAGACCCAGCGCCAGTCGATGGTGTCGGTCACCCATCCGGCGAGCGCCGGACCGACCAACCCGGGAACGACCCAGGCGCTCGACACGAGCGCGATCATGCGCGGCGTGACCGACGCGGGATACGCGCGCG
>JACCSF010000012.1 GCA_013813135.1 Thermoleophilaceae bacterium
CTCGGCGCCGGCGCGCTGGCCGGCGGCATCGTGCTCGGCGTGCTCGAGTCGCTTGGCCCCGACCCCTCCTTCTCCGCGCTGGCGGTGGCTGGAGCGGCGGCACTCGCGGTCGCGCTGATGCCCCGCATCGCCTGGCTCGTGGTGGCCGCGGGCCTGTGTGGGTGGCTCGTGTCCCCCGAGGCGGACCGCCAGGGCACGGCGCTGGTCCTCGCCGCGGCCGCGGCCCCGATGCCGCTGCTGCTGCCGCGCGCCGGGCTGCTCTGGTCGGTCCCCATCCTCGCCCCCCTGCTCGGCACGGTGGCGCTTGCCCCGGCGTTCCTGGGCCTCGCAGCCCTGGCGCCTACGCCGTGGCGCCGCGCCGGTCTGGGCGCAGCCGGCTTCCTCTGGCTCGCCCTCGGCGAGCTGATCACCGGCAAGGAGCTGCTGTTCGGCGTTCCGGACGGCGCCCTGCCGCGGGTGGAGTGGGAGGGGTCGATCAGCGCGGCCGCCTCCGACGCGCTGGGCCCGTTGCTCTCAGGACCGGCGCTGGCGCCCGCCCTGGTCTGGGCCGCCTTTGCAGCGCTGCTGCCGCTGGTGGTGCGCGGACGCTGGCTCACGGTGGATCTGCTCGGCGCGGGCCTGTGGGCGGCCGGCCTGCTGGTGGCGCACGCTGCGCTCGGCGACATGCTCGCGGCGACGACCGTGCTGGACCAGGCACGCGGCGCTGCGGCGGGCGCGATCGCGGGTGGCCTCATGGTCGTCGCCGTCTCCCAGATGGCACCCCCGGCGGAGGGCTGGCGCCCGGCTCGGGCGGAGTCCGTGACAACGGCATAGGTCTACCCTGACCCGCGAACCATGAGCGTTCTACGCAACCTGGAGGCCAAGCTCGGCGACATCGTCGAAGGGGCGTTCGGCCGCGCCTTCAAGACGAGCGTGCAGCCGGTCGAGCTGGCCCACAAGCTGGCCAAGGAGATGGAGGAGAACCAGATGGTCTCCGTCTCGCGTGTCTACGTGCCGAACCACTACCGCGTCTTCCTGTCGCCGCGTGATCGCGAGCAGTTCTCCAGCTACGAGCCTGCGCTGCGCAAGGAGCTCTCGGACTACCTGCTCGAGCACGCGCGCCAGGAACGGCTCGCGCTCACCAGTCGCCCGCAGGTCGAGTTCCACACGGACGACCGGCTCGACCTGGGGGAGTTCGGCATCCAGGCTCAGCTGCTCGGCGGCCCCGAGGAGGACAGCGACCTCGCCGAGCCGGGCCCCTCGGCCGGAGACTTCGGGCACACGATGGTCTACTCGCCGGACCGCGAGGCCCGGCCGCTCGAGCCTGCGCTTGACCGCCGCCAGGCGCTGCTCGTCGCCGAGGGCCGGCGCAACGTGCTGGGCGGCGAGCGGGTGTTCGTCGGCCGCAGCCGCGAGTGCGACGTGGTGGTGTCGGATGCGAACGTGTCTCGTCGCCACATCGAGCTGCGCCGCGGCGAACGCGGCTGGGCGGCGGTCGACCTGGGGTCGACCAACGGCATGAAGGTCAACGGGCGCCGTCTGAGCCACGCCGAGCTGGAGCCCGGCGACCGCATCACGATCGGCATCACCGACCTGACCTTCGAGCTCGAGTAGGCATGGACGAGCCACTTGCGGTCGCGCTCAAGTTCGGGTTTCTGGCCGTGCTTTACCTGTTCCTGCTCTGGATCGCGCGCAGCGCCATGAAGGACCTCTCGCGCGGGGGCGACGGCACGGCGGCGGCGGAGCCGGTGGAGCCGCCGAGCTCGCGTCGGCGGCAGTCCGCGATGCCCGACCTGCGCGCCGGAGTCGCGCCCCGGCTGGTGGTCGTGGCCGCGATGGGACACGAGCCGGGCACGACCTTCGACTTGGGCACCGGTGCGACGATGGGCCGCTCCGACGGCGCTGAGATCCGAGTGGACGACCCGTTCGCCTCCTCGGCCCACGCGCGCATTTTCCCCCGTGGTGACTTCATGTACGTGGAGGACATGGGTTCCACCAACGGCACATATCTGAACGGCCGACAGATGCGCACGGCGGAACGCCTCAAGGTGGCCGACGTGATCCGTATAGGCGACAGCGAATACCGGTACCAGGAGTGACCCTGCGGATAGCCGAGCACGTGGGCAGGACCGACGTCGGGCGCCAGCGCAGCGTCAACGAGGACTCCCTGGTGCTCGCGCCGCCCTTCTTCGCCGTCGCCGACGGGATGGGGGGCGCCAAGGCCGGCGAGGTGGCCTCGGCGATGGCGGCCGACTCGTTCGAGGGCGAGTCCGACTCCGGGGAGCCGGCGGAGGCGCAGCTGTCGCGCATCCTGCGCGAGGCCAACCGGCGCATCTACGGCCTGGCCGTGTCCGACGACTCGCACCGGGGCATGGGCACCACAGTCACGGCGGCCAAGGTGACCGGCGACGACGTCAGCCTCGGTCACGTCGGCGACAGCCGCGCCTACCGCCTGCGCGACGGCGAGCTCGAGCAGCTGACGCGTGACCACTCGCTGGTGGCCGAGCTCGAGCGCAGCGGGCAAATCACGCCCGAGGCCGCCGAGCACCACCCGCAGCGCTCGATCATCACGCGCGCGCTCGGCCCCGAGCCCGACGTCGAGGTCGACACCTACACGCTGGCGGGCCGCGCCGGCGACGTCTTCCTGATCTGCTCCGACGGCCTCACCAGCATGATCTCGAATGCCGAGCTGGCCTCGATCCTGCGCTCCGCCGGAAGCCTCGAGGAGGCGGCCGAGTCGCTGGTCCTCGCCGCCAACCAGAGTGGCGGCAAGGACAACATCACGGTCGTGATGTTCCGTCTCGGCGACGGGGACGCCGCCGCGGAGCTTCCGGGCGAGGACGAGACGATCGCCGGGCAGCTGTCGGCCACGGACGTGAGCGCGGCCGCACTCGATCAGGCCACGGAGCCGCACCCCGCCCCGGTGGAGCGCCTCGCGGGCGTGCCGGCAGACGCCACCTTTGTGG
>JACCSF010000035.1 GCA_013813135.1 Thermoleophilaceae bacterium
CTGCTCCTCCGTGAAGGCGGGCACGACGGGCACGAGTTCTACTCTGCCGAGAAGCGATAGCGACGGCATCGCCCACGCGGGTGATCGCTTCCGGCGCGGAGCGATAGCTGCAGCGTGCCCCGCCCTCGTTGCTCCTTCGGACGAATTCCGAGCCTGTGCGCGTCCCGGGGGCCGCCGCTCCTTCTGTTGCCAGGCGACCAGCCGAAAACGGCCATGTGGCGGAGGAGGTTGTACCGGGCCAGCTGGCGGGTCAGGAACGCCAGTCCAGCGGTGTACACTCGCGTCATGTCCGTTCCGCAGAGCTTGGTGCTTTGCAGGGACTTCGTAGGACAGCGCCCGACCCCGCGAGACCGCAACGGCAGCATGGTAAGGAGGGGGTCAGGGGTTCGAGTCCCCTCGTCGGCTTCCAAGGTCCGCTATAGCGGTGCCTGACTGGGACCTCACGGCCGCTCGTGCTTGCGGGCGTCCTCCTCGTTGGGCTCGCTTCCATGCTCCAGCCCTCCTTGCGCCCCGGTGGCCGCGCCCGCGCCCTTCTGCCCGGCGTCGTCCGGCGGTGCCGGGTTGTCCTCGTTGTGGGCACCCTTGGCCTCGTCGCTCTCCTGCGACTCCTGGGTTGGGTCGCGCTCGTCGTCCATCGGTTCCTCCCTCGTCGATTGCGGGTGCTGATACCCCGCCGACGCACCCGCACACCTCTCCGCGAGATGCGAAGATCGCCGTCTGCAAGAGATCGAGATTCGCGGCGACACGATCCGTCTCGGCCAACTCCTCAAGCTGTCGGGGCTCGCCGGCTCCGGGGCCGAGGCAAAGGGGCTGCTGCTCGACAACGGGGTCACGGTCAACGGCGAGCCCGAGACGCGCCGGGGCCGCCAGCTGCACCCCGGCGACCTGGTCGTGGTTGGGGACGAAACCGTGCGCCTGACCTGATCGCCTGAGGGCAGGACTAGGCTTGACGTATCGAGCCATCCCCGTCAAGGCCCCGCAGGAGCGCCGCCCAGCTGGCGCGGGCCGTGGGGAATGGACGCGGCGTCGGGGCGGCCCTGCGCCACTTGGACGCTCACGGCTCTGAGCCCGGAGCGCCCGTTCTTGCCGAGGCGCTCGCGCATTTCCTCGTCGACCGCTGCGAATCCCACCACGCCGGCTGGCGGGTCGTCCGCCGGGTCGTGGTCGACTCGGCAGCCGACGCACCCTGGGAGAAATGTGCCCGTCGCGCGGTCCCACGCGTTGCCGAGGATCTGCTGACCCTCTCGGCGCAGCCTGGTCGCACGCCGCTGGCCCGGGCTCAGCATTTCGCCGCCCGGCGCCGTGCCGAGCAGATCGCCCGCCACCTCGACCGGGGGGCCATTTTCGCCGGCCTCGGGCTTGCTCCCCGCGTGGTCACCGCAGAGCGCTGGGAGGCCGCGCTCGGCAGCGCCGTGGGCTCGCGCTCGCGCGAGCAGGTTGCGCGTTCGGTCGAGCTCTCGCTGCGCGACTAGCGAGCAGCTCGGCTCTAGGCCGCCTTTGGCGCCGGTACCCCGAGCACGGCGTGCATCGCGCGCAGGCTCCAGCTCGCAGCCGAGGTGTCGCCGTGCAGCTGCCGTGCCGGGTTGGCTCCGGCGGCCAGCGCCTCGAGGCTGAAGGCAACCTGGTCCGGGTCGGTGTCCGCCCCGAGCTCCCCGGCGCGGACCGCCGTCTCGACCTCCGCGGCCAGCGTCTTGCGCCAGCGCTTGACGACCTTTGCCAGCTCGTCGTGCACGCGGCCGCTGCGGCCGTCGAACTCGAACGACGCTGCTGCGATGAAGCAGCCTCCGGGAAAGGGCGGCTTCTTGGCGTAGCGCGTCCATGACTCGCACACCGCAAGCAGGCGCGGCAGGCCGGCCGGCAGGTGCTCCACCGGCTCCCAGACTCGCCCGCGGAAGATCTCGGCAGCCAGCGCCAGCGTTGCCAGCTGCAGCTCCTCCTTCGAGCCGAACTGTCCGATCACGCCGGCCTTGCTCATGTCCAGCTCGCTCGCCAGCCTCCCGATCGTCAGCCCTTCCAGGCCATCGGCCGACGCGACGTCGGCCGCCCGCCGCAGGATCTTGGCGCGCGTGTCACGTGCTTCGGCTGCTGATCGACGGCCGGCCATGGGTTCAAGCATACCGATCGACTGATCGGCTATTGCCATACGATCGTTCGTTCGCCGGGTCACCCTTCGTGAGCGTGGTCGCGCGCCTCTTCCAGGGTCACGCAAAGGCGCCAGTGGGCGACCCGGTCGCCTCGAAATCGCAGCAGGTGAACCGCGGTCATGCTGGTCTCGATGCCGCTGCCTCGCCCGCGACCGTGCTGGACGACCGGGACGATCACGGCGTCCCCTTCCTCGATCAGCTCCACGATCTCGAGGCGGAAATCCTCCCAGGCGTCGTTCCAGTGGCTGACCATACGCGCGAACCCCTCGTGGCCTCGATACACGCCGGCATTCGCCATGCCGTCGGACACCACCGCCACCACGTCCTCGTGGAGGAAGTCGGCCACGGCTTCCAGGTCGCCGGCGTTGTACGCGTCGATCCCCCGCTTCGTGATGTCGACGCGCTCGCTCGGCACTCCGTGAAGTATCGACCTCTCGCTAGACTGGCCTCGACCTCGTCGGCGGGCGGGGTCGTTTCGTGCACGCCCGCCCTTACCTTCCGAAGGAGCCATGGCTCGCGGAGACGTTCGAATCGCCGTCACCCTCGCGTGCGAGGAGTGCAAGCGGCGTAACTACCAAACCGAGAAGTCCAAGCGGAACAATCCAGACCGGATCGAGTTTCGCAAGTACTGCCGCTGGTGTGGCCGGCATACGCCGCACAAGGAGACCCGCTGAGCGCGGGCTCCATCGCAGGGATGGCACGTAACCGTCAGCGGGCCAAGCAGCGCCAGGCCGAGCGCCGCGCGCGGCGGCTGGGCGACGAGGGCGCCGCCCCGGCGCAGCAGCGCGAGGACGAGGTCGTCGACGACCAGCTCATCGACGACCCGACCGCCGTCGACCCGTCCCCGGCGGTTCCGCCGGAGCTGGCCGTCGGCGCCCCGCCCACCGACGAGGGGCGCTCCGACACCGTCATCGAGGACGAGCCGCCGCTCACCGAGGAAGAGGCCTACGAGGAGATCGAGGACTGGGAGGTCGAGGACCCCGAGGAGACGACCGCCGCCGGCGGGGCCGGCGAGGCAGGCTACGAGGTACGCGGTCGCCGCGGCCGCGGCGATGCCGAGACCCACAAGGAACGCCCGCGTGTCGTACAGTTCCTGATCGCTGTCTGGGCCGAGCTCCAGCGAGTCCAATGGCCAAACCGCCAGGCCCTCGTCACGCTCACCGGTGTAGTGCTCGGCTTCGTCCTGATCGCCGGCGGTTACCTCGGCCTTCTGGACGCCATCTTCTCCCAACTCATCAAGGCGATTCTCTGAGATGTTCCGCTGGTACGCAGTCAACACCTATTCCGGTCACGAGAACAAGGTCAAACAGAACCTTGAGCACCGCCGCATCTCGCTTGGGCAGGAGAACAGCATCCGCCAGATCGTCATCCCCACCGAGCAGGTGCAGGAAGTCAAGGATGGGCAGAAGCAGACGAAAGAGCAGCGCACCATGCCCGGCTACCTGCTCGTGAACATGAACCTCAGCGACGACTCCTGGCAGCTCGTCAAGAACACGCCCGGCGTCACCGGCTTCGTGGGCGCATCCAACAACCCGGTCCCGCTCAACCAGGGCGAGGTCGACCGGCTGCTGCACCGCGAGACCGCCGAGCGCCCGCGCACGCGCGCGCAGTTCTCGATCGGAGAGTCCGTCAAGGTCGTGTCCGGTCCGCTGTCCGACTTCTCGGGCGAGATCTCCGAGATCAACGAGGACGCGGCTAAGCTCAAGGTCCTCGTGTCGATCTTCGGGCGGGAGACCCCCGTCGAGGTCGGCTTCGACCAGGTCAAGAAGATTTGATCTTGCGGGCATCCTGCCCGCGCTCTGATTAGCTACTTCGACATCACGTCTCAGATTTCATGGCTCGCAAAGTCCTCACACTCATCAAGCTCCAGGTGCCCGGCGGCCAAGCGAACCCCGCCCCGCCGGTCGGTCCGGCCCTGGGCCAGCACGGCGTGAACATCATGGAGTTCTGCAAGGCCTTCAACGCCCAGACCCAGCAGGACATCGGCACGGTCATCCCGGTCGAGATCACGGTCTACGAGGACCGCTCCTTCACCTTCATCACGAAGACGCCGCCCGCCGCCGTGCTGATCAAGCAGGCGATCGGGCTCGAGAAGGGCTCGGGCGAGCCCAACCGCAACAAGGTCGGCACGATCACACGCGCGCAGGTGCGCCAGATCGCCGAGCAGAAGATGCCCGACCTGAACGCGCACGACGTGGATCAGGCGAGCAAGATCATCGAGGGCACGGCGCGCTCGATGGGTGTGGAGGTGACCGGCTGATGCCCAAGCACGGCAAGCGCTACCGAGCGAACCTGGAGAAGGTCGATCGCGAGCACGCCTATCAGCCCGCGGAGGCCGTCGAGATCCTCAAGGACTTCGAGCCGACCAAGTTCGACGAGACGGTCGAGGTGCACATACGCACCGGGCTCAACGTCCGCCACGCCGAGCAGCAGCTCCGGGGGACGATCTCGCTGCCGCACGGGCTCGGCAAGGAGATGACCGTCGCGGTGTTCGCCAAGGGCGACAAGGCGCGCGAGGCCGAGGAGGCCGGCGCCGACTTCGTGGGCGCCGAGGACCTCGCCGAGCGCGTCGAGGGCGGCTTCACCGATTTCGACGTGGCGATCGCGACGCCGGACATGATGCCGGTGGTCGGCAAGCTGGGCCGCATTCTCGGACCGCAGGGCAAGATGCCCAACCCGAAGGTGGGCACTGTCACCATGGACGTGTCCAAGGCGGTGTCGGAGTCGAAGGCGGGCAAGATCGAGTACCGGACCGACCGCCACGCGATCGTGCACCTGCCGATCGGCAAGTTGAGCTTCGAGGGCCAGACGTTGCTCGAGAACTACGCGGCGCTGATCGACGAGATCGTGCGGGCCAAGCCGGCGGCGGCCAAGGGCCGCTACCTGCACACGGTCACGCTCACCACGTCGATGAACCCGGGCGTGAAGATCGACCCCGCGCGCACGCGCGACATCGTGGAGGAGCCCGGCGCGGTAGCCTGATCGAAAGCGTTTCTGCCCGAGACCCCCGGCGAAAGCCGTGAACGCTCGGCTCGGCCGAGTGTGAGCGGATCGACTAAGTCCGGGGCAGGTTGAGTTCGCCGGCCGGACCGCTTCAGGTCCTTTCGTGTGAGCCCGCCTGCGTGCGGGCTCTTTGAGTGCAAGGGACCAAATGAATCGAGATCAAAAAGCAGCGGTCATCGAAGAGGTGGCCACGCAGATCCAGGAGTCGGAGGCGGTTTTCGCCGTCGACTACCGCGGGATCTCCGTGCCCCAGGCAGCCGACCTGCGCGTGAAGCTGAACGAGGCGGGCGCCCGCTTCAGGGTGGTCAAGAACACCCTGACGCAGCTGGCCGCCGACCGGGCCGGGGCTGAGTCGCTCAAGGAAGTGCTGGAGGGGCCCACGGCCTTCACGTTCGTGGCCGCCGACGGCGGCGACGTCGCGCTGGCGGCCAAGGCGCTTGCACAGTTCCGGCGCGAGACCGAGCTGCTCGAGTTCAAGGGCGGCGTGATGGGCGGCGAGGTCATCACCGCCGAGCAGATCACCGCCCTCTCGCGCCTGCCCGCGCGCGAGGTGCTCCACGCCCAGCTCGTGGCGATGGTCGCCTCGCCGATCACCGGGCTCGTCCGCGGCCTCAACGCCCTGATCGCCGGGCTGGCGATCCAGCTGCGCCAGATCGCCGACGAGGGCCTGGTCGGGGGCGGCGAGGCCCCGGCTCCGGTCGAGGCCGATCAGGCCAAGGCGGGCGAGGCCGAGCAGGAGTCCGCGCCCACAGAAGACCCGGCGGCGGACGCCGCCGCGGCAGACCAAGAAACTGACGCGCCCTCCGAGGGTGACGACGACAAGGAACAGGAGGGCTGACGATGGCTACTGCCACAGAGCTCATCGAAGAGATCAAGAAGATGTCCGTGCTGGAGCTGTCCGAGCTGATCAAGGCGCTCGAGGAGGAGTTCGGCGTGTCCGCGACCGCTGTCGCCGCCGCTCCCGCCGCGCCCGCCGGGGGCGAAGCCGATGTCGCTGAGGAGGAGTCCAGCACCGTCGACGTGGTGCTCACCGCCACGGGCGACAAGAAGATCCAGGTGATCAAGGTCGTGCGCGCCGCCACCGGCCTTGGCCTCAAGGAGGCCAAGGCGCTCGTGGACGAAGCCCCCAAGCCGATCAAGGAGGGCATCGACCGCGACGAGGGCGAGAAGCTCAAGGGCGAGCTCGAGGAGGCCGGCGGCAGCGTCGAGCTGAAGTAGCCCTCCGAAGCCGGAGCAAATCAGCGAAGGGCCGCCCAGCGCGGCCCTTCGCCGTTGAAGGCGGCCCTTCCCGTTTCCGGATCCGCGCGCGCGGGTAGCGAACCGGCGATGGTGCTTCGCATCCTGATCGCCGCGGTCCTCGCGATCGTGCTCCTCGACCCGCAGGTGGCGCTCGCGCACGACGCGCCCGCCAAGCAGCCCACGGCGGTCGGGCGCGGCGGCGGGGCTGCCACTGTGGACGCGCTCGGCACCCGCGCGGCGATAGAGACCTTGCGCCATGGCGGCAACGCCGTCGACGCCGCCGTGGCCGCCGCCGGCGTGCTCGGCGTGGTCGAGCCCTACTCGTGCGGCATCGGCGGCGGCGGGTTCATGGTGATCCGCACGCGCACGGGCAAGGTCACGACGATCGATTCGCGCGAGCTGTCGCCCGCGGCCATGCGGCCCGACTCCTTCTTCGACAGCGGCGCCGCGCTGGAGTTCGACGACGCCCGCTACAGCGGCCTGTCCGCGGGCGTGCCCGGCACGGTGGCGGGCTGGGACAAGGCCCTGCGTCGCTACGGCACCCGATCGCTGGGCCAGGTGCTGCAGCCCGGCATCCGCGCGGCGCGGCGCGGGTTCGTGGTCGACGAGACCTTCGTCTCGCAGACGGAGGACAACGTCCCGTGGTTCGACGACATCCCGTCGACGGCGAAGCTCTACCTCGATCCCGACGGCACCCCGCGCGACGAGGGCACGGTGCTGCGCAATCCCGACCTGGCGGCGACCTACGCCAGCATCGCCGGCCACGGCGCGAAGGCTTTCTACTCCGGCCCGATCGCAGCTGCGATCGCCGAGGCCGCCCGCCGGCCGCCGATAGGGCCCAACGCCGACCACGCCTGGCGATCCGGGCTCCTCACCGAAGCGGACCTTGCGGGCTACACCGCGCCGGAGCGTGCCCCCACCCACGTCCGCCACCGCGGCCTTGATGTGTGGAGCATGGGACCGCCGTCGAGCGGAGGCTCAACCGTCGGCGAGGCGCTCAACATCCTGGAGGGCTATCCGGACCTGTCCTCCGATCGCGCGCGCGCACTGCATCTCTTCCTCGAGGCCTCCCGCTTCTCGTTCGCCGATCGCAACGCGTACGTGGCCGATCCGGATTTCTTCGACGTGCCGCTGGACTCCCTGCTGTCCGGGAGCTACGCGGCCGAGCGGCGCTCCCTGATCGACGAGACGCACGCCGCCGAGAGCCCGGTGACGCCCGGCGAGCCGAACCGGTCCACCACTCATCTGGTCGTGGCCGACCGCCACGGCACCGTCGTGTCGTACACGTTCACGATCGAGTCGCTCGGCGGCAACGGGATCGTCGTGCCGGGTCGCGGGTTCCTCATCAACAACGAGCTGACCGACTTCAACATCGACGCCACCGACCACCCGAACAGCGCCGACGGGCAGAAGCGCCCCCGCAGCTCGATGGCTCCGACGATCGTCACGCGCCAGGGCCGGCCGTTCCTGGCGCTCGGGTCGCCCGGCGGGGCGTCGATCATCACCACCGTCCTGCAGGTGCTCCTGGAGCGCCTCGATCTGGGCGCCACCCTGCCCGAGGCGATCGCTCGGCCGCGCGCGAGCCAGCGCAACGCGGTCACAACGGAGGCGGAGCCGGCCTTCATCCTCTCGCCCGAGGGCGCCGCCCTCGACACCCAGTTCGGCCAGGACTACAAGCTGGGCGCCGAGCTCGGTGCGGTGTCCGCGCTCGAGCACCTGCGCGGGGGCCGCGTGCTCGCCGCCGCGGAGCCGGTGCGCCGGGGTGGCGGCAGCGCCGCGGTCGTGCAGCCCTAGAGTTCCGCGGCGTGCGGCCGCGCCTCGACCCCGCAGTCATCCACGTGTCCGAGTGGGCGCGCTCGAACGCGTTCTACCGCGACGTGCTGGGCGCCGAGGTCCGCGACCCCGACGGCAGCCTGCTGGAGCTGATCTCGTACCGATGAGGCGCTCGCTCGCTCTCGGCTGTCTCGCCGCGATCGCGGCGGCCGACTTCACGATGCACCGCCGGCGACCGCGCTGGATCCTGATCGGCCTGTTCGACCACCCGGCGCACCTCGCGACGGCCGGCCTTCTGGTGCTCAACGCCCCGCCGCGCCCGAGGCGCTGGACGATCGCGTTCCTCGTCGGCGCGCTGCTGCCCGACCTGGATCACCTGCCGCTCGCGCTGCGGCCAGAGCACCCCTCTCCAGACGACCCGCGGCCGGTCAGCCACTGCCTGCTCGCGGTGGCGCCCGTCGCGGCTCTGGCCGGCGTCACCCAGAGCGAGCGGCTCCACGGGCTGGCGGGCGGCATGGCCGCTCACTTCCTGCGCGACCTGGGCGTGGGCACCGGCGTGCCGTTGCTGTGGCCTGCGAGCGCGCGGTCGCTGCGTGTCCCCTATGCGGTGTACGTGGCCGGCTGCATGCTGCTGGCCGGACGCGCTTTCTTGGGAGGACTGCGTCTACCGCTTGGCGGACGCGAGCTCGATAACGCTCCGCGTCAGCTCGGCTCCGGTTTACGACTCGAACGGCGCCAGCGTGGCCGCGGTCGCCGTGGGACGTGACATCACCGAGCAGGACCGCTTCGATTCCGCTAGCCTTGACAGCGGCCTATAGCCGTAGCCGTCCCTACTGAGCCGCGCCGGCACATACTCCTGGGGCCTCGGGACGGGGTCCGTGATGGCCACGCACGCCCGCGAAGGCGGGTTGGCAACCTCCCCTTCCGGGGGAGGATCTCTCTCTGCTATTCTGGTGGGTCGCGCTTTGCGCCCTGCCCGCCGTACCTCTCATCTAGTATCCGAAGGAGTCCGCCGCTTTGGCACGCGTTGACGCTGCTCGCACACGTCGCTCGTTCTCACGCCTTGGGAACGCCCTCGAAGTTCCAAATCTGATTGACATCCAGCGGCGCTCGTTCGAGTGGCTGGTGGACACCGACAAGGGTGGTCTCCGGGAGACCATCGACGACGTCTCGCCGATCGAGGACTACACCGGCAACCTCGCCGTCGTCTTCGAGGAGATCACCTTCGACGAGCCGGTGGGCACCATCGCCGAGTGTCGCGAGAAGGACCTCACCTACGCGCGCCCGCTGACCGTCAAGGTCGCGTTCCAGAACCGGGAGACCGGCGAGATCCGCGAGCAGTCCGTCTTCATGGGCGACTTCCCGTGGATGACCGACTGGGGCACGTTCATCATCAACGGCACCGAGCGCGTGGTCGTCACGCAGCTCGTCCGCAGTCCCGGCGCCTACGTGATGGAGCCGAAGGACCGCGAGAAGCAGGTCTTCATCGCGAACCTGATGCCGGCTCGTGGCTCGTGGCTCGAGCTCGAGATCGACAAGAAGGGCAAGGTCTTCGTCCGCATCGACCGCAAGCGCAAGCTGCCGGTCTCGGTGCTGCTGCGGGCCATGGGCGGCACGCTGCGCGAGGGCGGCCACGTGCCCGAGGGCTGGACCGGCACCGACGAGGAGATCCTCAAGCTCTTCGGCGCCTCCCACTACATCGGGCTCACCGTCGACGCCGACGCCGAGGCCACCCGCAGCGAGGAGGGGGCGCTCATCGAGCTGTTCAAGAAGCAGCGTCCGGGCGAGCCGCCGTCGGTTGACAACGCCCGCAACCTGCTCAACCAGCTGTTCTTCGACCCCAAGCGTTATGACTTGACTCGTGTCGGCCGCTACAAGCTCAACTCGCGCCTGGGCCTCGACATCGACCTCGACACGCGGACGCTGACCCACGAGGACATCATCGCGCTCGTCAAGGAGCTGGTGAACCTGCCCAAGCTGCTCGGCCTGCCCGAGGAGCCCGAGGCCGAGGTCAAGGACTACGCGGCCGAGGCCATCGCCATGCCGCGCGAGCCCATCGAGGACCACCTCGACGAGTACGAGCACTTCGGCAACCGGCGGCTGCGGACGGTCGGCGAGCTCATCCAGGAGGCGTTCCGGGTCGGTCTCTACCGCATGGAGCGCGTCGTCCGCGAACGGCTCACGACCGAGGACGCCGACACGATCACCCCGCAGACGATCGTCAACATCCGGCCGGTCGTCGCGGCCCAGAAGGAGTTCTTCGGCTCCTCCCAGCTCTCGCAGTTCATGGACCAGACCAACTCGCTGGCGGGGCTGACCCACCGGCGCCGCCTGTCGGCGCTCGGCGCGGGCGGTCTCACGCGCGAGCGTGCGCCCATCGAGGTCCGAGACGTCCACCCGACCCACTACGGGCGCATGTGCCCGATCGAGACGCCCGAGGGCCCGAACATCGGCCTCATCGGCTCGCTGTCCTCCTTCGCGCAGGTCTCCGAGCACGGCTTTGTCACGACGCCCTATCGGGTCGTCAGGGACGGGGTGGTCGGCGAGGAGATCGTCCACCTCGACGCAAACCAGGAGGAGGACCTGGTCATCGCGCAGGCGAACACGCCGCTCGACGAGGCGTCGGGCAAGCTCAAGGGCCCCGAGATCCTCTGCCGTACCCAGGCCGGCCACTACGTGACCGCCGCGCCCACCGAAGTCGATCTCATGGACGTCTCACCCGACCAGATCTGGTCGGTGGCGACGGCGATGATCCCGTTCCTCGAGCACGACGACGCCAACCGGGCGCTCATGGGCTCGAACATGCAGCGCCAGGCGGTGCCTCTGCTCGAGGCCGACGCGCCGCTGGTGGGGACCGGCATGGAGCGCCGGGCGGCGCTCGACACGGGCGACGTGGTGCTCGCCGATGAGAGCGGGACGGTCACCTACGTCGACGCCGAGGCGATCGTGGTGGAGCCTTCTCCCGGAGGGGGCAAGAAGGTCGAGCACGAGCTCCAGAAGTACATGCGGTCAAACCAGGGCACGATCATCCACCAGAAGCCGCGCGTGAGCGTGGGCCAGGAGGTCTCCGAGGGCGAAGTCCTGGCCGACGGCGCCTCGACGAGCAAGGGCGAGATGGCCCTGGGCAAGAACCTGCTCGTCGCCTTCATGTCCTGGGAGGGCTACAACTTCGAGGACGCGATCATCCTCTCCAAGCGCTTGGTCAAGGACGACGAGCTCACCTCGATCCACATCGAGGAGTACGAGATCGACGCTCGCACGACGAAGCTCGGCGACGAGGAGATCACGCGCGACATCCCCAACCGCTCGGAGGAGTCGCTGCGCAATCTCGACGACCGAGGCATCGTTCGCATCGGCGCCGAGGTCGGCTCGGGCGACCTGCTCGTCGGCAAGGTCACGCCCAAGGGCGAGACCGAGCTGACGGCCGAGGAGAAGCTCATCCGCGCGATCTTAAAGGAGAAGGCGCGCGAGGTGCGCGACACCTCGCTGAAGGTGCCCCACGGCGAGGGCGGCGTCGTCATCGACGTCATGACCTTCTCCCGCGACCAGGGCGACGACCTGCCGCCGGGCGTCAACCACC
>JACCSF010000043.1 GCA_013813135.1 Thermoleophilaceae bacterium
GGTCGCCGCTCTCGTCCCGGCAGCGGCGCTGGGGGCGGCAAACGGCACCGACCGCCCGCTGAAAGGCAAAAGCACAGCGACCGTGATCGTCAACGTTGCCACGGTGACGGTGACCATCGACGGGACCGGTCAGCTCTCCCACCTCGGGAAGATCACCTTCCACGCCGACCAGACGTTTCTCACCTTCACGGGTGGGTCGTTCATCTTTACGGGCACGGAAACCCTCGTCGCGGCGAACGGCGACAAGCTGTTCGCGACCGCCACGACGACGGTAACGGATACGTCCGCCACGACGAGCGAGGCCACGAGCGTCTTGACGATCACCGGCGGCACCGGTCGCTTCGCCGACGCTAGCGGGACGATTACGCGTCACGAGCGGGGCGTGCTCGTCTCGATCGTCGGGTCGACCAGATCGAACACCATCACCAGCACTTGGGAAGGACAGATCAGCTACTAGGCGAGACCGGCCTGGGAGGGCTCTTGCCCTGAGCGAGAGCCCCCTCGTGGTCGGCACGAGTTAGCGGTCCTTCCGCTAAGCGAAGTCTCGTACGCCGCGGCGATGTTCATCCGCGAGTCCAGGGGCCCAGCCGGACCTCGACAAGCGCGCTGCAGGCGTTCTGCGGCTACGTCATCCGATGGCCTGGACCTGCACAAGATCCTGCTGCTGGTCGGGCCCACGCGTTGTCTCACCGACCGCGGCGACGCCGCCCGGAAGCCCGCCGGGCTGCTGGACATCTACCTGGAGCGGGCGAACACCGCCGCCAGGCTCGCCAACTCGGTTAGTTTGTCGCGCACCCTTGTCGCGCACTTCCTAGTGTCGGCTCTGTAGAGCGGTTTGAAAGGGGCAGGTCCAGATGAACGACATGTGGGGAACGGGCGACTACAAGGCCGTCGCCGACAAGATCGCGACGGCCGGCGAGCAGCTGGTGGACCGGGCGGGCATCGAGCCGGGCATGGAGGTGCTCGACGTTGCCTGCGGCACCGGCAACGCCACGATCCCGGCGGCGCAACTCGCGGCCCGCGTGACGGGTCTCGACTTCTCACCGGCGCTGCTGGCGCTCGCCCGCGAGCTCGGGGCGGACGCGATGGTGGAGGTCGCCTGGGTCGAGGGCGACGCCCAGGAGCTGCCCTTCGAGGATGCGAGCTTTGACCGGGTGATCTCCTGCTTCGGGCACATGTTCGCGCCCGACCACCGGCGCACCGCCGACGAGATGCGCCGCGTCTGCCGGCCGGAGGGGCGCATCGCGTTCGCCTGCTGGACGCCGGAGGGCAAGATCGGCGGGATGTTCCGCACGCTGGGCGAGCTCGGCCCTCCCCCACCCGAGGGCTTCCAGTCACCGCTGCTGTGGGGCACCGAGGACCACGTTCGGGACCTGCTCGGTGACGACGTCGGGTTCGAGCGCCATGAGGTCGAATGGAGTGAGCCTTCGCCCGAGGCCTACGCGGCGTTCATGAGCAACAGCTTCGGCCCCATGATCGCGGCGCGCGAGCAGCTCGGCGCGATCGTGGACGAGGTCTATCTCGACTGGGTGAGAGAGGCCAACGAGGCCGACGACGGGACGCTGCGCTACCGCGCTGAGTATCTGCTGGCGGCTGCGCCGCGCGGCTAGAGCGCGGCCCGCTCGAGCACGTCGATCTCCTCGAGCGCGTGGCCCGCGCCCAGCACCACGCAGGTGAGCGGGTCGTCGGCGAGCGCCACGGGCACGTGCGTTTCGAACTGGAGGCGCTCGGCGAAGCCGCGCAGCAGCGCCCCGCCGCCGGCCAGCAGGATGCCGCGCCGGGTCAGGTCGGCCGCCAGCTCGGGCGGAGTGTTCTCGAGCGCATCCCTGACCGCGTCGATGATCTCCGACACCAGCGGCTCGACCGCCTCGCGCGCCTCCGCGCTCGTGACCTTCGCCTCGCGCGGCAGGCCGGTGGCCGGATCGCGCCCGCGCACCTCGGTCTGGGAGTCGCTCTCGTCGGGAGCGCAGCCACCGACATCGAGCTTGACCGCCTCGGAGGTCGTCTCCCCCACCGCCAGGCGGTGATGGCGGCGGATGTAGTTTGCGAGCGCCTCGTCGAAGTCGTAGCCGCCCACCCGCAGCGAGCGCGACACCACGATCCCGCCCAGCGAGATCACGGCCACCTCGCTCGTGCCACCGCCGATGTCCACCACCACGTTGGCGAGCGGCTCGGCGATCGGCAGCCCGGCTCCGATCGCGGCGGCCATCGGCTCCTCGATCAGCTGAACCGAGCGGGCGCCGGCAGCCAGGGAAGCCTCCTCCAGCGCGCGCCGTTCGACCTCGGTGATGCCCGACGGAGCGCACATCACCAGCCGGGGGTGAGCGAACCGGCTCTTGTGCACCCGCCCGATGAAGTGGCGCAGCATCGCCTCGGTCGTCTCGAAGTCGGTGATCACTCCGTGGCGCAGCGGGCGCACCGCCGAGATCGACGCCGGCGTGCGGCCGATCATGCGCTGGGCCTCCTCGCCGACGGCGTGCACGTCACCCGTGCGTGTGTCCATTGCCACCACGGACGGCTCGGACACGCGAATGCCCTCGCCCCTCAGGTAGGCCAGCGTGTTGGCCGTTCCCAGGTCGATGGCGATGTCCCGCCCGCCCAGGCGAGCTCGATGGCGTCGGCGTCGGCGCAAAAGTCCTGCAAGCCTACGGCTTACGAAGCACCGGGCTCAGGCGCGCAAGAAAGTCAGCACGGCCAGCACGCGGCGGTGGTCCGCCGGCGCCGGCGGCAGGCCGAGCTTGCCGAAGATCGATGTGACGTGCTTCTCGACGGCCCGCTCGGTGACCACCATCTGCCCGGCGATCGCCGTGTTGGAGCGGCCCTCGGCCATCAGCTCGAGCACCTCGCGCTCGCGCGGGGTGAGCTCCTCGAGCGGGTCCTCGCGCCGGGCCCGGCCGACTAGTTGCGACACCACCTCCGGGTCGAGCGCCGACCCGCCCTCCGCCACCCGCTTGACGGCCTCGACGAAGCGCTCGACGTCCGCCACGCGGTCCTTGAGCAGGTAGCCCACGCCGCCGGCTGCATCGCCGACCAGCTCCAGCGCGTAGCCCTCCTCCACGTACTGGGAGAGCACCAGCACGCTGGTATCGGGGTGCTCCGCGCGGATCCGCAGCGCGGCGCGCAGGCCGTCGTCGGTGTTGGTCGGCGGCATGCGGATGTCCACTACCGCCACGTCAGGCCTGTGGGCGTTGACCTTGCGCAGCAGGTCGTCGGCGTCACCGGCCTGGGCGACCACGTCGAAGCCCCACTCCTCGAGCAGCCGCACGACGCCCTCGCGCAGCAGCACCGAATCGTCGGCTACCACTACTCGCACGGGATCTTGGCTGTGATCGTGGTTCCGTTTCCGGGCTGCGAGTCGATTTCGAGGCGACCCTCGATGACGGCGAGCCTATCGGCCAGCCCGCGCAGGCCCGTGCCGGCGGCGGGATCGGCGCCGCCGACGCCGTCGTCCGCGACCTGCACCACGAAGCGCCCGTTCACGCGCTGGACATCCACCTTGGCGTGCGACGCCGAGGCGTACTTGGCGACGTTGGTGAGCGCCTCGGCGACCACGAAGTAGGCGGCCAGCTCGACAGCCTCCGGCAGGCGCTCGCTCGGCACCCGCCCCAGCTCGACCGGCACCGGCGCGCGCCGGGCGAGCGTCTCGAGCGCGGTGTCGAGGCCACGGTCGGTCAGCACCGCGGGATGGATGCCGCGGGCCAGCTCGCGCAGCTCCTCCAGCGCGGACTCCAGCTCGTCGCCGGCGCCGTCGAGCATCGCCTCGGCGGCGGCCGGGTCGTCGCGCAGGCGCCCGCGGGCGAGGCGCATGTTCAGCGCCATCGAGACCAGTCGCTGCTGGGCGCCGTCGTGGAGGTCGCGCTCCAGGCGCCGGCGCTCCTCCAGCCCGATGCTGAGCATCCGCTGCCGCGACGCGCGCAGCTCCTCGACCTTGGAGCGCAGCTCGGCCTCGAGCCGCTCGTTCTCGAGCGCCAGCGAGGCGGCGGCGCCGATGGCGTCCACGTCGCCTCCCTGCTGGTCGTGCACGAGCGCGTCGTGCACGATCGCCGCAACGCAGCCGCCGTCGCGCTCCACCCTCGTCACGGCCCGGCCGGAGCCCTGGCCGGGGAGGGTCACGACGTGACCCTTGGCGTCAACGAAGCGCTCGTCCTGCGGCAGCCAGTAGACCAGCTCGAGCGACGGGTCGCTGAGGGCGTGCGCCAGGGCGTCGCGCAGCTCGCCGCGCTGCGGCGTCTCCCCGAGTCGCGCCATCAGCTCCCCGACCGCGCCGCTCTGGATCATGCGCGCGCGCACGAGCGTGGCCAGGAACAGGTACGGCACCAGGGCGAAGGGCACCATCGATATGACCCAGATCACGTCGAGCGCCTTGGGGTTGAGCCCGCCCACCTGCAGCGCCACGAGCACGATCAGGAGCAGCAGCACGGCCACGCCGGCCGAGTAGACGGGCACCAGGAAGCGTCGCTGGGCGGGACTGGCGCGCCGCCAGCGCTGAACCAGAACGACCAGCACGGCGCCGATCAACAGCGCGCCGACCGTGTTGAGGATCGTGGCGAGCGTCGAGACCAGCGACTCGTTCGCGTCTACGAGGATCACGTTCTCCGGGCAGTCGGCGCAGTCGAGCTGCGCCGGATCGGCGAACAGCCACAGCGGCAGCACACCGGCCGTGGTGAGCAGGTAGGCGCCCGCGACGAGGCGGCGCTCGGCGAGGCTCTGCAGCCTGCCGCTCGGGAAGGCCAGCAGCATGTGCATCACCACGGCGAAGAAGAACGCGCCGAAGAGCTGGCCGAACGTGAACACGACCGGCAGGTCGGAGAATCCCGCGGCGGCGATCAGCCAGGCGAAGCCGGTAGCGGCCATCAGCATGCCCACGCGGTTGTCGGGGCGGCGGCCCCAGGCGTACAGGCCGACGCCGATGAAGCCCCAGCCGGCCACCAGCGCGCCCGCGGCCCAGGCCCCGGGGGTATCGACCAGATCGCTGTTGAGGATCAGCGCGAGATCCGCGAGCCCCAGCAACACCCCCGCACCGGCCAGCGCCCAGAGGGCGCGACGCAGGCTCGTCATCCGGCGCTCACAGGAGCGCCTCCAATGCCGATCCGGAGAGCTCGGACTTGGGGATGAAGCCGCGCACCCCATCGCGACCGGCGAGGAACCCGAGGTCCTCGACGTCGCGGCTCGAGGTCAACACGATCGCCGGCGAGTTGCCGTTCTCGGTCAGGCGGGCAGCGACCTCGAAGCCGTTGATGTCGGGCAGCTGCACGTCCAGCAGGACCACGTCCGGCTGGAGGCGGGCGACGGCCTCGAGGCCGCTCATGCCGTCCTCCGCCTCGCCGATCACGTCGAAGCCCTCGCACTCGAGCAGCATGCGCGCGCTGGCCCGAAAGCTCGGGTGGTCGTCGACGATGAGGACGGAGGTGGCCATCTGGCAGAATTGTCGCTGTACACGGCCGTTTCGCCAATACGGATACCCACACCAAGCCCGTTCGTATGATCCGGCTCGCCGATGGAGAGTTCCACCGAGCCGATCGCCGCGCCTCCGTCAGACCTGCCGCCTGAGCTGCGTGGACCGCCGCCGCGCCACGGCGGGCTGCTGGCGCTGGTGCGCTTCATGCGCCGCAACCGCATGCTCAACGCGAAGTACGCCGTGCTGCTCCTGCGGCTGGGCGCCTGGAAGCTGCGCCTGCGCGGGCGGCTGCGGCTGGACGGCATGGCCTTCATCGGGCCGGGCTGCCGGCTGGAGGTGGGCCCCAACGCCGTGCTCGAGCTGGGCCGCTGGTCGTGGATCGGGCAGGGGTGCAAGATCCGCTGCCACGAGGGCCGTGTGGCGGTCGGGGCCAAGAGCGTGATGGGTCAGGAGTGCACGGTCTCCGCCTACCAGAACGTCTCGATCGGACGGGAGTGCGTGATCGCCGACCGCGTGATGATGATCGACTTCGACCACGGGACGGTCGAGGTGAATCGCCCGATCCGTCTGCAGGGGATCTACAAGCGCGACGTGCGCGTGGGCCACAACGTCTGGATCGGCTACGGCGCGTGCATCCTGCGCGGCGTGACCGTGGGCGACAACGCGATCGTCGGCACCAACGCGGTGGTGACGAAGGAGGTCCCGGCCAACGCGGTCGTGGGCGGGGTTCCCGCGCGTGTGCTCCGTATGCGTGACACCCCGCATATGATGCGCTTCGAGTGAGCGCGGGAGGACTCGTCAAGCTGGCCCTTGCGGTCGCGGCGCTGGGCGTCACCGGCTGCACCCTGAACCGGCCCGAGGATCCGGTGGTGCTGAGCGGCGCGCAGGTGCCGGCGCTGGCAGGCGTCGGCGCCGGCGACGTGGTCGCGTTCAGGTGGGTCAACGGATGGGACCAGGTGCCCGTGCAGGTCGACGAGCGCAAGTCGGTGGACCTGGGCACGGTCTACAACGCGGCGCCGATGGGGTTCGCGACCACCGTGTACGCCGACCCGGGAACGTTCACGGGCGCCGACTCGAACGCCAACGTCGACGCCGACGACGAGGT
>JACCSF010000079.1 GCA_013813135.1 Thermoleophilaceae bacterium
CCCACGAAGCGGCCGGGCGGCCGCTCGATCGGCGTGGCCACTCCGAAGCCGCGCCACCGGGCCAGCGTGAGCAGCACGCCGGGCGGGTCGTCGCGGCCGCTGAAGTCGGGGCCGAGCGTCTCGCCCCCCGCGGGCGGAGCCGAGCAGCCCGGCTGCACGCTCTGGTCGGGCGCGAGGTAGACGTGGGCTATCCCCATCACCCGCATGTGCGGGCGGGTGGCGTCGTAGGTGGCGGTCACCTTGAGCCGATCCCCCTTGGCGATCGCCCAGCCGTCGCTCCATTGGTTCCACGAGATGCGCTTTGGATCGGGCTCGTGCAGCAGGGGTCGGACCGCGTAGAGCGGGTCGTCTGCGCCGCCGTAGACGGGGTCGCTCACCGCGAGAGTCCGGTTGCCGCAAGCCGGCTGGCTCGTGACGAGCGAGTACGACCCGCCGTGCAGATGACCCCCGATCGCGACGATGCGCCCCGCCTCCGGCATGGCGAACGTCAGCGAGCGCTTGTGCACGCTCCCGGTGGCCCCACCGCCGGGGACCGTGTATTGCGGGTCTGAGACGCAGGGCACCACGCTCAGCCAGTACGGCTTGACCGGGATGAGCCCGGGCGATGGGTCGACGGTCACGCGGTACTCGACGTATGCCTCGCGCCGTTCGGCGCTGTGGTTCATCGCCATCCAGATCATCTTCCAGCGGTCCGCCGGCGTGGTGGGGTAGCCGTAGCCGCGTGGCAGCGTCAGCGGGCGCAGCTCCTCGCTGGTGCCGTAGAAGCGCTCCCTCACGGCGCGGAGCGGGCAGGCGCCGTCGGCACGCGAGTCGTCCGCGCCGCCGTTGGTGAAGACGTCGTGGTGGAGCATCAGCTGGGCCTGCGGGACCTCCACGCCGCTCGCGTCGACGATCCTCACGTCCATACCCACGATCGATCCCGCCACCGGCGGTGGCGTGACCACATCCGTGCGCCGCAGCGTCTGGTACCCGCCGATGCTGAACGGACCGACCCGGAAGACGTGGGTGGTCAGCGAGGGGTCCGATCGGTGCGCGGGCGGCGGCGGGGTGGTCACCTGCGTTGGCAGCTGTGCCGCGGCCTGCGCCGGCAGTACGAGCGCCGTCAGGCCGGCGAGCAGAACTAGGGAGCGCACAGGGTCTGGCACAGCGTAGCCGCCGCGCGTTCGGGATCGTCGGCGTCGCGGATCGCCCGCGCGACCACGATCCTCCGCCCGCCCGCGGCGACCACCTCGCTCAGGTTGCGCTCGTCGATGCCCCCGATCGCGAACCAGGAAACCTCGCCACCGTGCTCGGCGGCGTAGCGGACATAGTCGAGGCCGGCGGGCGGGCGTCCCGCCTTGGTGGGGGTCTCCCATATTGGCCCGACGCTGAGCTGGTCGGCGTCTGAGCGCAGCGCCGCGTCGAACTGGGCCGGCGAGTGCGTCGACAGCCCGATCAGCACGTCCCGGCCGAGCTGCTCACGGGCCTCTGTAACCGGCATGTCGTCCTGCCCGAGGTGGATGCCGTGGGCGCCGGCCTCGCTTGCCAGGTCCGGGCGATCGTTGAGCCAGAACAGCGCGTCGTGCTCGTCGCACAGCGCCCGGAAGCGGACCGCCGCGCGCAGGATCTCGTCGTCGTCCGCGTGCTTGTCGCGCAGCTGCACCATGTCCACCCCGCCGCGGAGGGCCGGGCCGAGCACCTGCTCGGCCGCGGCCTCCACCACGAGGTAGAGCCGAGCTCGCCGCAGGCGCTCGCGCGCTCCGGCGAGCCCTGCGCTCAAAGGACCGGGTTGGGCGGTGCGGCCGGGAGCGCGATCGACGAGCCCGGCCGCTTGACCTTGCCGCGGTTGGCGCCGAACCACCGCTGCAGCGCACCGAACTGCGGGTAGCGCTTGCCGCTCTGTGAGAGCAGGGCCAGGTTGAAGAAGGCCGAGCTCGAGTTGGCCGGAGGCGCGACCAGCAGGTACTGCAGCTGACTCTTCACCCGCGAGTTGCGCAGGGCGATCGAATAGGCCTGCTGGAGGTAGCGCGAGCGCGTCCTCGCCGGCAGGGCGCGGTGCCCGGTCGCGAAGTAGCCGTACTCGGTCAGGTAGATCGGCATGCGCCCGCCGCCGCTGGTGCGCAGCGCACCTGCGCGCGAGAGCTTGTCGAGCGCCTTGGTGAGCCGGCTCAGCGTGCCGATCGTGACGTTGTCCGCGCCCGGGTACTGGAAGCCGGGCGCGTGCCGGAAGTCATACGGATGGTGGGCGAACCCGTCGGCCTTCAGCCCCGGGCACGACCCCACGCGCTTGTACTTCGCGTTGACGCACGCGACCTTGCGCAGGAACGCGAGCGGCGCGGTGGACAGGCCGGGGCGCTCGGACGGGCTGGTCTCGCCGATCAGCACCTTCGCGCGCGGGTCGGCGTCCTTGATCGCGTCGTAGCCGCGCGTGTAGAGGCTTCGGTAGAGCGCCGGGGCGCTCGCGAGCGGCCCGAGCCAGGTCCTCCAGTTGGGCTCGTTCCAGATGCTGTAGCGGTCCACGCGCCCGGCGAAGTGCTCGGCCACCACGCCGGCGAACTCCCCGAACTCGCGCGTGTTGGGCTTGTACCAGGCCTGGCGCACCGAGGCCTTCGGGCGCGCCCAGCGCGGCGCCGGGCCGGTCAGCGACAGGTGAACCCGGATGCCCTTGTCGGCGGCCGCGTCGACGAGCGAGTCGAACTGGTCGAAGACGTAAGCGACCTGGGCGGGCTTGCGTCGCGCGTTGTAGACCGCCGCCGGCATCGTGTAGGCCCAGAGCACGTTCACCCGCAGGCGGGTGACGCCGAGCTGCCGGGCGTATCCGAGGGCGCGCTCGCGCGGCACGCGCTTGCCCCCGACCAGGAAGGTTGCGTCGTCCTGCAGCGCCAGCTCCATACCACGCGACGCGCGCGTGTCACTCGGCGAGAACAGGCAGCCGGTGAGCAGCACGGAAACTGCGACCACGGCGGCGAGCAGGGCTCGAGAGGGACGTAGGGGCACAGCTGTCACTTGACGAATTCTCCTTGAGGGGTCGATGGAACGGAATTGGGGGTTCGCCCTAGCGGGCGACGGGCAGCTTGACGCGGCTGATGCCGTCGAGCGTGACCCTGTACCTTCGCCGCGCGGCCCCGCTGACCTTGAAGACGCGCCGGAAGTAGCCGGCTTGGTTTACCTGGGCCGAGCCGAGCGAACGGTAGCTGGCGCCCGGGGCCTGGGACTCGATCTGGGCTGTTCCGCTCGACAGCGTGCGCCGTACGCCGAACACCTCGACTCGGTTGGCGCTCAGCGTGCGCACGAAGACGGGGAGGCGGAAGGCGTCGTAGACGTACGGCTTCTTCCTGCCGTCGGAGAAGCGCAGGCCCGCTTGCCAGGACGACCACCGCAGGACGCCCGAACCGGGCCGGGGCAGATCGTCGATCAGCGTGTACTGCGAGTAGGTCTTCACGCGCGAGTTGCGGAAGGCGATCCACTCGCTCTCGTCCATGAAGGCGGCCGCGGGCTTGAGCGCTGCCCCCTGGATCGGGTCGGGCGGCTTGGTCTGGTAGCCGAACTCGGTGATCCAGATCGGCAGCCGGCGAGGCAGCTTGCCGCGCCGCGCGAGCGCGTCGATCGTGCTGCGCAGGCGGGAGAGCTGGCCGATCGCGGCGTCGTCCTGTCCCTCGGGCACGTGCGGCCCGTCCGGCGGCGTGTACGGGTGGTACGCGATGCCCGAGGTCGGGAAGCGCCCGACCTTGCGGCAGCCGCGCTTCTTCGCGGCGCTGCCGCGGATCTGGCGGTAGTCGCGATCGAGGCACGCCATCTCGCGCAGGAACTCGAGCGGGCGCACCTTGCGCGGCGACGTTCCAGCCCGCGGCATCAGCTCGCCCAACAGGATGGTGTCGCCGCGATGGCCGCCGTCGTTCAGGCCGTTGTAGCCGGCGAGGTAGAGCCCGCGGTAGATCGAGGGCGAGAGCGGCGTCCCCTTGCTGCGCTGTGGGCCGAGCCAGGAGTAGAGGTTGGGCTCGTTCCAGATCGACCAGATCTGCACGTCCGCGTAGTGCCGGCCGGCCGCCTGGGCGAACAGGCGGAACTCCTTGGCGCTCGGGTTCATGGTGCCGGCGCGTCCGCTGCCGTGGGTCGCCCAGCGCGGCCCGTGGCCGCCGAGGCTGATGTACGGCTGTAGGCCTTGGGCGAGGATCGCCTGGACGGCGCTGTCGTAGCTGCCCCAGGCGTAGCCGGCGGGATCGCTGCCGTCGAAGCCGCTCGGCTTGCGCCGGCCGACGGGCGCGACCTCGTCCCAATACAGGTTGAGCTTCACGACGTCGGCGCCGAGGTCGGCGAACTCGGCGAGCGTGGCGCCGGGGGCCGAGCGCACCTGGGCGTCGTCTTGCATGATCAGCAGCTGCCGGCTGGAGGCGTCCGCCGCAGGGGGCGCTACGGCGGCAGCTGCGAGCACGGCGATTGTGATCGTCAGTCGTTTCATGGCTACAAGGAGGGGAGCGGCGGACTCAGAACAGCACGCTCCGGTTCCTGGTCTAAACAGCACACGCTTGGAGAGTTGCGGTGCGCTCGGGCGGAAGGGATAGCAGATCGCGCCGGCGCCCATGTTCCACGGCGGTACGATTGAAGGCCTAACGGGAGCTCGGGGAAACCGGGCTGAGAGGGCGGCTGCGGCGCCGCCGACCGTCGAACCTGACCCGGGTAATGCCGGCGAAGGGAAGGAGATTCAACTGCCGCGGAGCACACGCTACGACGCCGTTGTGATCGGTGCGGGCCTGATCGGCCTCGCCTGCGCCTGGCGCGCCCGCCAGCGTGG
>JACCSF010000089.1 GCA_013813135.1 Thermoleophilaceae bacterium
GGGCTGCGCGCCCGGCCGCGGGGTGGGCGCCACTCGCGCCGCCGCGATCACTCGCTCGGGCAGGACTCTCTACGTCGGCGGGCTCGACGGCGCCGTGACCACCTTCCGCCGCAATCCGAGCAGCGGAACGATCGTTCAGCTGCGCGGCCGGCGCGGCTGCCTGGCGCTCCATCTCGCCGGATGCGCGCGCGTGCGCGGTCTGCATGGACCTCACTCGCTCACCCTCGGCGCGGGCGAGCGGGATCTCTACGTGGCCGTCTCGCTCGCGGTCGACCCGCAATCCGGTGTCGTGGTGCTGCGCCGCGATCCCCGCGACGGCTCTCTGACCCAGCCTCCCGGCCGCGCCGGATGCGTGAACGCCGACGGCAGCTCGGGCTGTGCCACGGGCCGCGCCCTCCGCGGCGCGCACTCGCTCGAGCTCGACCCGAGTGGGCGGCGTGCGCTCGTGGCGTCGGAGTTTCCGACCGGGTCGATCGCGCTCTTCGCCCGCGATTCCCGCTCCGGGGGTCTGCGCCAGCTCGGCGGCGCCCGCGGCTGCCTCAACGCGGACGGCGCCGAGGGATGCGGCGTCGTCCCGGCGCTGCTGGGCGCGCATCTGATCGTGCCCGCACCCGGCTGGCGCCAGATCTACGTGCCGCTCATCGACGGCAACGGCGTGCTGGCGTTGCGGGTCGCCGGCTGAGGGGCACTCGGTCCTAGGCAGGCTCGGGCGTGGCTTCCACGTCGGCCGGCTGGGCGGTATCCGCGGGGGCGTTCTGTCGTCTGGAGAGGGCGAGGAATGGCAGCGCCAGGGTGGAGATCCCCGCTCCGACGAGATACGACGGCGCGTACCCCCAGGCGTCGGCCGCCCGGCCGAGCACCGGCTGGGCCCAGACCCCGCCGCTGGAGCTCATCAGCGAGTCGAACGAGAGGATCGTCGCCCGCTGACGCGACGGGATCATGCCGTTGAGATAGGCCTGGCGAATCGGCATGGTGGCCGCGAACAGCAGCCCCCAGACGACGATCAGTCCGATCACCGCCCAGAAGCTCTCGAAGACCCCGATCAGCCCGAGCGTCATCGAGCTGAGCGCCGCTGTGGCGATCAGTGCCGAGGTCCGGCGGTGAAACAGGCGGCGGATCCGGGGCGCCGCGATCCCGCCGAGGATCTGGGCGCCGGCGACGATCGCGGCCACCAGGCCGGCGATCTGGTAGGCCTGCGGGTCGCCGTAGAGCTCGAGCAGGTACGGCTGCAGGGCGTAAAAGGCATAGATGCCCACGCCGCCCGTGAACAGGGCCTCGACCATCAGCCACTTGACCGCCGGTCGCCGCCACCCGAACTCGATCGAGTCGGACGCGATCTTTCGCATCTCGGCCAGCGGCTGGCCTCGCCGCCCCGGGGTGAAGCCGACATCGTGCATGAGACTGAACGCGATCACGAACATCACCATCAAGACGACGCCGCGAAGCACGAACGGCACGCCCAGGCTTGTGAGCTGGGCGATGAATCCCCCCGCTACCGAGCCCGTGAGCATCGCCACCCCGCCGGCAATCTGGCCGCGCCCGAACACCGACTCCAGCTGGCCTGTGAATCCGGTCGCGGTGAGCGCATCGACCAGCCACGCTTCGACCGCACCGGAGAAGAATGTGAACCCGAGACCGAGCAGGAGGGACGCCACCGCCCACTGCCAAAAGGGCGCCTCGATCTGCCAGAGCAGCACGTAGAGCAACGTCGACGCGGTCAGCGTCACCGTGCCGAGCAGATACGAGATGCGGCGCCCGATCGTGTCAGCGACGATCCCGGTCGGCACCTCGAACAGCACCATTCCGGCCGTGAAGCAGGCGTTGGCCGCGAAGGCCTCCAGGTTCGAGAGTCCGGCGTCGAGCAGGAAGATCGTGTTGATACCCCAGATGAACGAAGCCGCGAGCGTGTTTCCGAACAGGAGCACGAGGTACGTGCGCTGGATTGAGCGGGGCGTCGGCATGTCCTCGTTCTCCAGTTAAGACCGCGCGGGCTTGCGGGAGTCATCGGTGACCCGCCGAGGTTGCCCGAAGGGGCGGTCGCAGCAGCGACCTGCTGAGATGATCCGCCGCGCGTCGTACGGATTCGTTGGGCCGAGACCTCCAACAACCAGGTGACTGCTCCGGAGGGCGGGTACGACCTCGCTCCGGAGGGGAGCGGGACACGGCTCACGGTCTACAACGTCCTCGAGGGCCACGGCCTCGGCAAGCTGATCGCTCCGCTGGCGCTGCGCTCGGCGCGCAAGGGCGCGGACGACTTCGGCAAGTCGATCAAGGCGGCGGTGGAAGCCTCCTAAGGCACCTCGCGACTTCGCGATTCCGTGGGGCACCGGGCTGTTCCTTTCGCGCCCGATGTGAGCGTGCGAGTCGGCGGTAGCTTGGTCGCAATCCGCAAGTGGCAGGAGAGCCGTTCGCCAGAGGGAACTCCCGGTCGCTCCGGGCGCAACCATCTGCGCGTGCTCGCGGCCGCGGGCAGCCACCCGGAAGCGCGGGTGGCCGAGGTGCTCGACCAGGTCGACCTTGCCGGCGCGGCTGACCGCCGGGTGAAGGGCTACTCCATGGGCATGCGCCAGCGCCTCGCTATCGCGGCTGCGCTGTTGGGCGAGCCCGACGTACTGATCCTCGACGAGCCGGCCAACGGGCTCGACCCGCCCGGCATCCGCTGGATGCGCGCCCTGGTGCGCTCGGAGGCCGCCCGCGGCCGCGCCGTGCTCGTGTCGAGCCACCTGTTGAGCGAGGTTGCCCAGAGCGTCGACGACGTGGTGGTGATCGCGCACGGCGTGCTGCGCGGAAGCGGGCCGCTGGAGAGCGTGCTCGGCGGCGCGGACGCTCCCGTAACGCGCGTCCGAGCGGCCGACGCAGACCGGCTCGCGGCGCTCCTGCGCGAGCGCAACCACTTCGTGGAGGCCGACCCGTCCGGCGCGCTGTTCGTGCGGGGCGCGTCGCCCGAGGTCGTCGGCGAGGTCGCGGCCGAGCACCGCGTCGCGCTCGCCGAGCTTGTGGCCGTCTCGCGCTCCCTGGAGGACGCGTTCTTCGAGCTGACCGAGGG
>JACCSF010000093.1 GCA_013813135.1 Thermoleophilaceae bacterium
CCCCCGGACCCCCGTGAAGATTGGCTGGTCGCTCGAGCCTCGGCCGCTCGGCCGCGCTGAGGGCTCCGCTTCGTTAGAGCAGGGGACCTAGCCGCTCGAGGAGCGACTGCACGATTCGCGCGGTCGCTCCCCAGACCAGGTGGCCGTCGACGGTGTAGGTGGGCGTCTTGATCGGCACTCCCTTGCGCACCAGCCGCTTCATCTGATGGCTCGCGGCCAGGTCGAGCAGCGAGAACTCGAGGATCTGGGCCACCTCGGCCTCCTGGGGGAACAGCTGCGCGGGCCGCTCGATGGTGCCCACGAACGGGAAGATCCGGTAGCCGGTCACAAACGTGCCCACCGGCGGCAGCGCCCCCTGCAGCGTCACCGCCGAGCGCGGCAGGCCGATCTCCTACTCCGCCTCCCGCAGGGCGGTCAGGCGCAGGTCCTCGTCGGGCTCGTCCTGGCGCCCGCCCGGAAACGAGATCTCGCCGGCGTGCCGGCTCAGGTCGGCCCGCCGTTCCGTGAAGACCGCCGTCAGCGGATCCCCGTGCAGCGCCACCAGCACGGCCGCGTCCTTGGTGCCGTGAGCGTCCATCGCGGCCGCCTGCTCCGGCGTCAGGAGGTATTCCCGCACCGGCTTATTATCCGGCCGTGGCCCGGGCGCTCCTGATCATCGACTTCCAGAACGACTTCACCGCGGGGGGCGCGCTGGCCGTGCCGGACGGTGACGCGATCGCCGACCGCGTGAATGGGCTGATCGGCTCGGGCGACTTCGACCTCGTCGTCGCCACGCGGGACTGGCACCCGCCCGACCACGCCTCGTTTACGGATCAGGGTGGCCCCTGGCCGCCGCACTGCGTGCAGGGGACGCACGGCGCCGAACTGCACCCTTCGGTGCCCCGCGAGAAGATCGACGCCGTCGTCGACGCCGGCTACGAGCGCGATCTGGAGGGCTACTCGGGCTTTGAGCAGACCGATCTGGCATCGATTCTCCGCGCGCACGCCATAGACGAGGTCATGGTCGCCGGGCTCGCCACGGACTACTGCGTCAAGCAGACGGCGGCCGACGCGCTGCGCGAGGGCTTCCGCGTGACGATTGACCGTGGCGCAATTCGGGGCATCGATGTGCGGCCGGGCGACTCCGAGCGCGCGCTCGTCGAGCTGCGCGCGGCCGGGGCGGAGGTCAGCTGACCATGTGGGACGCGCTGCACAGCTCGATGCTGCACTGGTACCGCTTGGTCGGCTCCGGCTCTGACGGAGCTCGGGCGATCGAGCGCGACGGTGTGGTCGCGGCGCTGGTGCCGGCTTCCGCCCAGCGCTCGGTCGTCAACGCGGTCGTCTACGAGCATCCGGATGCGCTGGCCACGGCCTACGACGCGATCGCCGCGGCGTACGACGCGATCGGCGCCAAGTGGACGGTGTGGGTGCACGACGGGGATCGCGAGACCGCCGAGCTGCTCGAACGCGCCGGCCACGTGCTCGACGCCGCTCCCGAGGCGATGGCCGTCGACCTCGTGGCCGCGCCGCCGCGTCGGCCCGCCCGGGACGCGCTCGCCGACTGGACCGCCGAGGGCGAGCTCTCCGACGTGGGCGCGATCAACGATCGTGCCTACGGCTACGGCGGCGACTGGTTCTCCCGCGCGCTGACCCAGCTGCCCGACGGCGCGGTTCAGATCTACGTCGCCAGGCAGGAGGGCCAGGCGGTCGGGTGTTGCGCGATCGTGGACAACGGCACGAACACCGAGGTCCAGATGGTCGCCGTGCTCCCCGAGGCGCGCGGCAACGGGATCTCCGGAACGCTGCTCGCCCACGGCCTCGCGGACGCGATGGAGCGGGGCGCACGTACCGGCACGCTCGTGGCCACCAAGCTGGGCCGCCCCGTCTACGAGAAGCTCGGCTTCCGCTCGCTAGGCGTTCTCGAGATGTGGGAGCGGCGACTGGACCAGCGGTAGGGGCGCGGGCTTCGCGACGTAGAAGCCCTGCGCGAAGTCGACGCCCATCCCGCGCAGCAGATCGAGCGTCTCGGCGTCCTCCACGAACTCGGCGATCGTGCGCTTGCCGAGCCCCCGTGCGATGTCCACCACCGACTTGACGACCAGTTGGTCGGTCAGGCTCGTGGTCAGGTCGGTCACGAACTCGCCGTCGATCTTGAGCAGGTCGAACGCGAGGTGCTTCAGGTAGTAGAACGAGGCGAAGCCCGCTCCGAAGTCGTCGAGCGCGAACTCGCAGCCCAGCTCGGCTACGAGGCTCGCGAAGTGCCTGGCGCGGTCGACGTTCACGATCGCCGCGGTCTCGGTGACCTCGAAGCACAGGCCGCGGCCGTCGGCGCCGTGCGCCTGCAGCTCGTGCGCGACGTGCTCGGGCAGCGCGGGGTCCGTCACCGACTTAGCCGACAGGTTCACGCACAGCACCACCTCGTTGTCGGCGGCCTGCTCCTCGGCGAGGATCTCGATCGCCCGTGAGACGACCCAGCGGTCGATCTCCTGCACCAAGTCGAAGCGCTCCGCGATGTAGAGGAAGCTGCCCGGCGGGATCACGTCGCCGTTCTCTCCCAGCATCCGCAGCAGCAGCTCGCTGCGCGGGATCGGGTCGCCGTTGAGCGACATCACCGGCTGGGCGTACAGCACGAAGGAATCGGCGGCCAGGGCGTCGCGGACGCGTTCGGCCCAGGTCATGCGCGACAGCATGCGCTCCTGGCGGTCCTCGGTGGCGTCGTAGAGGATCGCCCGCGCGCGCCCCGCCTCCTTCGCGTCGTACATCGCGATGTCCGCCTCCACCAGCAGCTCCTCGGCGGTCAGCCGCGATGCGGCGTCGAACATCGCCACGCCCACGCTGGCCGAGACCTTCCCGCCGCCGCGCCCTCCGAGCCCGACGAGGTCGACCTCCGCGACGGCCTCGAGCAGGCCCTCGGCCAACTCCAGCGCGGTGGCCTCGTCGATGCGCGGGAGGATCACGGCGAACTCGTCGCCGCCGAGGCGGGCGAGGACGTCGCTGCGTCGCAGGCGCTCGCGCAGCCCCCGGCCAACCCGCGCGATCAACTCGTCGCCGATCGAGTGGCCGAGCGAGTCGTTGATGTACTTGAAGTCGTCGAGGTCGATCGCCAGCACCGCCAGGCGGCTCTCGTAGCGCTCGGCGCCGGCGAGCTCGCGCGTCAGCTCCTCCTCGAAGCGGCGGCGGTTGAAGAGCCCCGTCAGGGAGTCATGGTCGGCCAGGTACTGGAGCTGGCCCTCGAAGCGCTTGCGCTCCGTGATGTCCTGCACCTGGGTGAGGATGTGGAGCGGCTCGCCGTCGGCGTCGCGGACCACCGTGCAGCTGAGGTCGACCGGAACCACGTGCCCGTTGGCGTGGATGTAGCGCTTCTCGGTGCGGTAGTGCGGCGCGCGGCCCGCGAGCATGTCGCTCATGCCCTTCTCGTTGCGCGCCAAGTCGTCGGGGTGCGTGATCGAGCGGAAGTTGGTGGCCTCCAGCTGCTCGCGCGAGTGGCCCGTGATTTCGGAGAGCGCCCGGTTGACGCGCAGGAAGCGCCCGTCCAGGGCGTTCATCGCCATGCCGATCGGGGCCTCGTCGAAGGCCGAACGGAAACGGTCCTCGGCCTCTCGCAGAGCGTCCTCGCCGCGGCGACGGTCCGTCACGTCCTCGATCTGCGACACGAAGTAGAGCGGCTCGCCGGTCTCGTTGCGCACGAGCGAGACAGACAGCAGGACCCATCTCTGCTCGCCGTCCGCGCGCACGTAGCGCTTCTCCATCCGGTAGCTGCGCAGCTCGCCGGCGATCACCTGCCGCACGAGCTCGAGATCGGCTTCCAGGTCGTCGGGGTGGGTGATGTCCTCGAAGGTCAGCCCGAGCAGCTCCTCGGGATCGCGGCCCACGATCTCGGGCAGCGCCCTGTTGACGCGCAGGAAGCTGCCGTCCAGCCCCACGAGCGCCATGCCGATCGGGGCCTCCTCGAAGGCGTTCGCGAAGCGCTCCTCCGCCTCCTCGAGCGCCTTGTCCACCGTGGGGCTCACAACGGTGTCCGAGCAGGTCCCCAGATATCCGGTGACCTCCCCGTGGTCGTCACGGAGCTCCACCGCCCTGCACGAGATCCAGGCCGCCGAGCCGTCGGGCCGCAGGTAGCGGTACTCCAAGCTGAAGGGGCGCTCCTCGAGGCGGCTGCGGCGCCACTCGCCGACCACCCGCTCGAGGTCCTCCGGATGGACGACGCTGGCCCAGCTCACGCCCTCTGCGCTCTCAGGGTCGAGACCGGTCAGCTCGGACCAGCGCTCGTTCACGTACACGAAGCGGCCGGCGATGTCCGTCTGGTACACGCCGATCGGCAACTGCTGGGCCAGCACGTCGAAGCGCTTGCGCGACGGCCGCAGCGCGGACAGGCGCCCGCGGCGGGTCTTGGAAAGCTGATCCACCAAGACCTAGATCGGCAGAATCGGCCCGCTCTTTCACCTCTAGCGCAGCTCTACGCTCTCCTCGAACATGACCTCGCCCTCCAGGGCGCGGTGCACGGGGCACTTGGCCGCGATCTGCATGAGCCGGTCGCGCTGGTCCTCGGGTAGCTCCTTGGGCAGCTGAACCTGCATCACAAAGCGGGTTGGCGACCCGCGCTGGGCCGGCCCGTAATCCACGTCAACCACCATCTCGCCGACGTCCCAGCCTTTGCGCTCGGCGTACATCTCCATGGTGATTGCCGTGCACGAGGCCAGACTCGCGGCCAGCAGCTCCTGCGGGCTGGGGCCGGTGTCCTCGCCGCCGTGCTCGCGTGGCTCGTCCGCCGTGACGCTGTGCTCCCGGACGGCCACCTGCTGCTTCAGCTTTCCGCCAACACGGCGGGAACTCGCTTTCATCGTCTCCCTTCGAACAACTCCGGCTCCGGCTCATCGGCAAAGCGCGCCATCGCGAACAGCGCGTCGGAGAGCCGGTTCAGATAGGTCACCACGATCTCATCGGCGAGATCACCCGCGTCCTTCAGGGCGGCCACCCGGCGCTCGGCGCGGCGCACCGCCGTACGGGCCACGTCCAGGCGTGCGGACAGCTCGGTGCCGCCGGGGATCACGAACTTCGGCGGGAGGTCCACGCGCTCCATGTAGCGGTCGATGTCCGACTCGAGCCTGTCGACCATGTCCGCTGTCACCTTCGAGACGCCCGGCTCCAGGCGCTGCGCCGCCTCCGGCGACGTGGCCAGCTCGGCGCCGGCGACGAAGAGCTCGTTCTGGACGCGCAGGATGTCCGTGTACAGCTCGCCGCCGCGCTCGGCGGCCGCGCGGGCCATCCCGAGCGCGGAAGCCGCCTCGTCGACCGACCCGTACGCCTCCGGGCGGCCCGCGTACTTCGCGACGCGCCCGCCGTACCAGAGGCCCGTGGTCCCGTCGTCACCCTTGCGCGTGTAGATCTTCACGTCAGGGGATTGAACACCAGTCCGGTCGGCACCTTGGGGTAGAAGTAGGTCGACTTGGGCGGCATGGACTCGCCCGTCGCCGCAACCGCTCGCACCTGATCGACCGGAGTGGCGCGCATGAAGAAGCCGGCGTCGGCGCGACCGCTCTGCACGGCGTCGATGGCGTCGTCGAGATCCTTGGAGTAGTCGAGCCCGCGCAGGTGCGAGATGTCGTCCTCGGACATGTCCAGCGCGCCGCGCAGGACGAGCGCCTCCAGCACCGCCGTGTCCAGCCTGCGGTAGGGCTCCGGCATCCCCTCAAGGGCGCGGTCGGCGACCGACTGGTCGTTGAGCGTGACGCGGTACGGCGTCTTGTGGAACGAGTCCATGTAGCCGAAAGCGACCCGTCGAGTGTCGGCGGGAGGCTCGAGCTCGCTGACGGCGGCCAGCTCCTCGACCTGGAAGTCGCGCTGCAGGACATCTCTGATGGCGAGCTGCTTGGCCGTGTCGTCCTTGAGGCCGGTGAGCAGCCGGTGCGTCGGGAAGACGAGCAGGCCGGGGTCGGAGAGGGAGCAGAGCAGCATCAGGACGTAGCGGTGCTCGCCCTCGCCGCCCACCTCGTCCGCGTACGCGCGCGCGGTCTCGTAGCGGTGGTGGCCGTCGGCGATCAGCAGCTCGGCGTCCGCGAGCGCCATCTGCAGCTCGGCGACCAGGTCCTGATCGCTCGAGCGCCAGAGGGTGTTCTGGGTGCCGTCCAGGTCGGCGGCGGAGGCGAACGGCTCGGCCCCCACGATCTGCTGCATCGCGCGCCCCGCCATCCCCTCGTTGTCGGGGAAGAGGCTGAAGATGGGCGAGAGGTTGGTGCGCGTGGCGCGCGTCAGCTTGAGGCGGTCCTCCTTGGGACCCTGATGCGTGCGCTCGTGCGGGCGGATTCGGCCGGGCCCGTACTCGTCCACGCGCAGGCGCGCGAGCACGCCGGTGCGGGTGCGGCGCTCGCCGCCGGGCGCCTCGTAGTCCTGGCGCAGCACCCAGACCGCCGGCTCGTCCTCGCGCACGAGCACGCCGCGCTGCCGCCAGTCGGCCATGGTGGCGGCCGCCTGAGCGTAGCTCGGCGGCAGGTCGATCTCGACCACGTTGTAAGGGCTGCGGGCGGCGAGGCGCGCGCGCAGATCCGCGTCGATCACGTCGTAGGGGGGTGCGATCACGTCCTCGAGCGAGCCCACCGCGGTGGGCTCGTAGCGCAGCGTGCGCAGCGGCTGCAGGTCGGCCATCGAAGGCGGCACCCTAGCGCGCGGAGGGCCCGCTCCAGGCTTGCATCGCCAAGTGGCGATTGTCACAGTAGGAGGGGGCGGCGCCGAGGACAGATTGCGGTCAGCCAAGCGAAAGGAGACAACCGCATGGCATCGGTCGAGACGACCGCTCACACGGAGCCGGCGGCCGCCGGCTATCAGTTCAAGGGCAGCCTGTTGGAGGCGTGCAACTGCGATGTGCTCTGCCCGTGCTGGATCGGGGAGGATCCCGACAACGGCACGTGCAGCTCGGTTGTCGCCTACCACCTCGACACAGGGTCGATCCGCGGGATCGACGTCGGCGGGCTGACGCTCGCGAGCGTCGTGTTCATCCCGGGCAACGTCCTGGCCGGCAACTGGAAGCAGCTGCTGTTCGTGGACGACAACGCGACCGACGAGCAGTTGGAGGCGCTCGTCGACGCGTTCTCCGGAAAGCTCGGCGGGCCGCTAGCGGACCTCGCCCAGCTGATCGGCGAACAGCTCGGGATCGTGCGCGCCCCGATCTCGCACGAGGTGAAGGAGGGGCGCGGCACGCTGCGCGTCGGCGACGACACCGTCGTGGCCGAGATGGAGCCCTACCGCGGGCCCGACGGCAGCGTCACCACGCTGCACAACTCGATCTTCTCCACCGTGCCGGGATCGCCGGCCTGGGTGGGGAAGGCGCGCCGCTTCGCGGTGGACCTCCCCGACCAGGGGTGGACGTACGAGTTCAAGGGGCGCAACGCGATCCAGTCGGACTGGAAGATCGACTACCGCGGCGAGGGCGCGTGAGCCTGAGCCGCCCCCTTGCACCGGTCGCGGCGCCGCTCGGCGG
>JACCSF010000111.1 GCA_013813135.1 Thermoleophilaceae bacterium
GCGGAGGGCGACGCTCACGCGACGGCGCGCGCGCTGCGGCGCGGCTCGCTCGCGGGCGTGGCCGTGACCTGGCCGCCCTGCATCGTCGGCGCGCTGCTGGCAGGGCCGATGCTGTCGGTGTTCGACTCCAGCTACGACCAGTGGGCGGGCGTGCTCGTCCTGCTGATCGCGGCACGGGCGGTGGACGCCGCCACCGGACCGCTCGGCGAGGCGCTGCTGGTGGGGCGGCGCACGTGGGTCGACGTGGCGTTCGTGCTCGCCGGGGTCGTGCTGGCCACGATCGCCACCCTCGCCCTGGACGGGCCGATCGGCGACGAGGCGATCGGCGTGGGCGCCGCGGCCGGGTTCATTGCGACGAACCTGCTTCGGTTAGCGTACGTTCGCTGGATGCTGACGCACGTGGATCGCTCGAGCGGCGGGGGGAGCGGGCCTGGATCAGCCATTCCGGGCGGCCTGCTCGCCGGCGGGGCGCTTGCCCTGAGCGTCGCCCTGGCGATCGTGTGCCTGGCCTGGCCGCCGGGCGGAGGGGGCGGCGTGGTGCTGTCGGTCATCGCCGCGCTGGTCGCGGCGGCCTCCCTGGCCGCGGTCGGCATGATCCGCTACGGCTGGCGCACCGCGCTGACCTCGCCGCTGATGGTCGTGGCCCTCGTGCTCGTCGGCGTGTTCGTGCTGCGGCCCGGCTCGCTGCTCGCCAGCCCGCGCACGGCCGGGCGCGGGCTGATCGGGCTCGGATGGAGCTGGTCGGACCTCACCAGCACGGTCGCGCTGGCCACGCTCGGCTTCGTCGCGTTCGGCCTGGCGTTCATGCTCGCGTGGCGCGGCCCGGCGCCGGCCCCCGGCGAGGCGGAGGAGGTGCCGCCGGAGCGCACGCTGCTGCGCGGGGCGCTCGTCGCGCTCGGCGTCGGAACGGGGCTCTGGGGCGCGCTGTTCCTTAGCAACGGCGGCTTCGACGCGCTGCTCAACAACCCGGCGAAGCTCCACCTGGAGCAGTTCGGCGGCGGCTACGGCGTGGTCGGCTACATGATGTGCCTCGGGACGGCGCTGCTGCTGCTGTGGGCGTGGCTGCGCGCCCCTGGCCGGCGGCTGGCCTGGGCGCTCGCCGGCGCGACCGCCGTCTGCCTGCTGGCGGCGTTCGCGCTTCAGACGCGCGGCCCGCTCGTCTCGACGATCGTCGCGGCGGTGGTGCTGGTCGTCCTCGAGCGGCGCGTGTCGGGGCGCCGGCTGCTGGCGCTGTCGCTCGCCACCGTGCTGCTGGTGTTCGGGTTCGGCTACATGCGGCTCGTGCGCGAGTACGCCCAGTCGCTCGCCGTCGGCGAGTCGATCGAGGCGAGCGTGAAGACCGACCCGCTCACGGTGGTCGGCGGCGACTTCTCCGAGGTCGAGAACTTCGTTGCCCTCAAGCAGCTGGTGCCGGATGCGCTGCCCCGCCTCGACGGACGGTCGATCTGGGAGGTCCCCGGTGCGTTCCTGCCGCGCCAGATCTGGGGCGACAAGCCCAAGCCGGTCGACTTCGAGCTGGCCGAGGCGATCTACGGGCCCGGCACCGAGGCCGGTACGCCGTTCACCATCGCCGGGGAGCTGTTCTGGAACTACGGGGTCGCCGGCGTCTTCGTCGGGATGGCGCTGCTGGGCGGCCTGGCGGGCCTGGGATGGGGCGCACTGCGCCGCCACGCCACGGGGGCGGGCCTGGTGGGCTGCGCGGTGATCGTCGGCTACTCGTACCTGCTGCTGACGCGGCCGTTGGGCCCGATGCTGCTCACCCTCGCGATGGCCCTGGTGGCGCTCACCGTCGCGGCCGCTCTGGCTGGGCTTGTGAGCGTGCCCGCGCCATTCCGTCAACGCCTTCGCCTGGGCGCCCGCTAGCCAACTCCGGTACCCCCTGGCGGGCTCGGCATTTCAGGGCTATGGTGGTCCACCCGAGGTGCAGCCCGTAGGTACGACAACCCACGGACGCGCGTCCTCAGCGCCCACTCGCACGCCCGAGCTTCCGCTTCGGCGGACGCGTACGCGCAAGGACGCGCTAAGACGGAGACTGCTGTTCACAGCGGACCTGCTGTCGATCCTGATCGCGGTAGGCGCCATGACGGCGGTCGAGGGGACCACCGACCCGCTCTGGGTGCTGCCCACGCTGCCGCTCTGGGTGCTGGTGGCCAAGATGGAGGGCCTCTACGACGCGGACCACCCGCGCATCTGGCATCTGACCACCGACGAGGCACCGGCGATCTTCCACTGGATCACGCTGTCGGTGGCGGGCAGCCTGCTCTTCATTCGCGCCCTGCCCGACGAGACGATCAGGCTGGACAGCGCGCTCACGCTCTACCTCGCGGCCCTGGGCGGGGCCTTCCTGCTGCGGTCAGCCGCGCGGGCCATCTGGCGCCGGCGCGTGCCGCCCGAGCGGGCGCTCGTGCTCGGGCGCGGCAAGCTCGCGGACGCCGTGTCGCGCAAGCTCGCGCTCGAGCCCGGCCACCACCTGACCCTGCTCGAGTACACGGCCGGCCACGACCACGAGGAGACCAACGGCAACGGCACCCACGCCGACCTCAAGGTCGAGGAGCTGAGCAAGGAGGACCTCGACTTCCTGCTGTCGGAGGCCGGCGTCGAGCGCGTCGTGCTGGCGCTGCCCGAGCTCGACGAGGCAACGCTCGCCCGAATAGTCTCGTCGTGCCGTGCGACGGGGGTCAAGCTGAGCGTGATGCCCCCGATGCGGGCGATGCTGGGGACCGCGGTGCAGCTCAACCACATCGCGGAGATGCCGGTCATCGAGTACGGCACCTGGGGCACCTCCCCGTCCACGATGGCGATCAAGCGGGCCGTCGACGTGGTCCTGTCGGCCGCGGGGCTGGTGGTCCTGGCCCCGCTGATGCTGGTCATCGCGATCGCCGTCCGGTTCAGCTCAAAGGGGCCGGCGCTGTTTCGGCAGGTCCGCGCCGGCCGCGACGGCAAGCCCTTCAAGATCCTCAAGTTCCGCACGATGTGCCACGACGCAGAGGAGCGCATCTCCGAGGTGATCTCCCCCGACGAGATGATCGAGCCGATGTTCAAGTTGCGCAAGGACCCGCGCGTGACCCCGGTGGGGCGCTACCTGAGGCGCACCAGCCTCGACGAGCTGCCGCAGCTGCTCAACGTGCTGCGCGGCGACATGAGCCTGGTCGGCCCGCGCCCCGAGGAGCTCTGGCTGGTCGACCGCTACGGCGAGACGCAGCGCTTCCGCCTCCAGATGCGCCCCGGGCTGACAGGCCCGATGCAGGTCCACGGCCGCGGCGAGCTGAACTTCCAGGAGCGCCTGGCGGTCGAGCGCGAGTACGTCGAGAACTACAGCATCCGCAAGGACCTGCAGATCCTGCTGCGCACGGTGTCGATCATCTGGCGCGGCCCCGGCGCGTACTGATGCCAGCCGGGGGCTCACGCCCCCGGGCCCGCCGCCCCCGGGCCCCCCGCCGATCCCTGGCCGGCCTCTTAGCGCACCAGATCCCGCACGCGGCTCGGCGTGGGCACGAACGAGCGCCAGGAGCTGCCAGAGACGCCCTTGTAGGCAATCAGCATCGCGACGAAGACGGTCGCGTACGAGGCCGTCGAGACAAGCGCCGCGGCGGTGATGCCGCCGGTGCGCAGGAACACGAACAGGCCGACGACGGTCACCGCCATCCCCAGCAGCTGCGCGAACGTGGCGGTGAAGGGACGCCCGGCGGCGTACACGCCGGCGGCGAGGATCGAGGAGCCGGCGAACAGCACGGCGCCTGGGAGCAGCAGCAGCAACGGCTCGGCGGCGTCGCTGAACGAGTCGCCGTAGACGAGCTCGAGCAGCGGTTCGGCGAGCAGGCCGAGCACCGCCGCCAGCAGCCCCGCCACCACCAGCGAGGCCCAGAGCGAGCCGACCACCTTCACCGGCCCCCTGTCGGGATCGCCCGCGGCGGCGGGCAGCACCAGCCCGGCGAAGGTGTTGGACAGCTGGTAGACGATCAGCGAGACGTTGGTGGCGACCGAGTAGAGGCCGACGTTGGCGCTGCTGACATAAGCGGGCAGCATCGCCACGTCGAGCCGCGCGGTCACGTTCGAAGCGACCGTCGAGCCCTGCCCGCGGACCCCGTACCAGAGCGAGCTGAGGCCGAG
>JACCSF010000116.1 GCA_013813135.1 Thermoleophilaceae bacterium
CCGGGCACGATGAGCCCGTTCCAGCACGGTGAGGTGTTCGTGACCGAGGACGGCGCCGAGACCGACCTCGACCTGGGGCACTACGAGCGCTTCACGGACGTCAACACCAGCCGCGCCTCCAACGCGACGGCCGGCGCCATCTACAACTCGGTGATTCGTCGCGAGCGCCGCGGCGACTACCTCGGCGGCACCGTCCAGGTGATCCCGCACATCACCGACGAGATCAAGAACCGCATCAAGCTGGTGGCGGAGTCCACCGACGTCGACATCGTGATCACCGAGATCGGCGGCACGGTGGGCGACATCGAGTCGCTGCCGTTCCTGGAGGCGCTGCGCCAGTTCCACTCCGACCTCGGGCGCGACCGCTGCATGTTCGTCCACCTCACGCTTGTGCCCTTCCTCGGGCACGCGGGCGAGCTGAAGACCAAGCCGACCCAGCACTCCGTGCAGGAGCTGAGGCGGATCGGCATCCAGCCGGACATGGTCATGTGCCGCTCGGAGGAGGCCCTGGGAGACGAAATCCGCGAGAAGATCGCGCTGTTCGCGAACCTCCCGGTGGCGTCAGTCGTGTCGGCTCGGGACGTCGATTCGATCTACAAGGTCCCGCTCGAGTTCGCGCACGAGGGCGTCGCAGACCGAGTGCTCTCGCACTTCGGGATCGAGGCTCCGGCCCCGGACCTCACCGACTGGAAGGAGCTGGTCCAACGCATCGGCTCGGCGACCAACTCGGTGCGCATCGCCCTGGTCGGCAAGTACAACCAGCTGGCGGACGCCTACCTGTCGGTGATCGAGGCGCTCAACCACGCCGGCACCCACCACGGCGGCAAGGTGGAGGTGCACTGGGTCGACTCCGAGCGGCTCACCGAGGGCGAGGTGGAGGCCGAGCTGGCCACCTGCGACGGCATCCTCGTGCCGGGCGGCTTCGGCGTGCGCGGTATCGAGGGCAAGATCAAGGCGGCGCGCTTCGCGCGTGAGCACGACGTGCCGTACCTGGGCATCTGCCTCGGCATGCAGATCGCGGTGTCCGAGTTCGCCCGCCACGTGGCCGGCATGGACGGCGCCAACTCGACCGAGTTCGACCCGGAGACGCCCTACCCGGTCATCGACCTGCTGCCGGAGCAGAAGGAGGTCCGCGACATGGGCGGCACGATGCGCCTGGGCGCCGATCCGGTGAAGCTCCACGAGGACACGCGCGCCCGCGAGATCTACGCCGAGGCGGTCATCTACGAGCGCCACCGCCACCGCTACGAGGTCAACAACCACCTGCGCAAGCGCCTGGAGCAGGCCGGCCTGGTGTTCAGCGGAACATCACCCGACGACCGCCTGGTCGAGGTGATCGAGCTGCCCGAACACCCCTTCTTCGTGGCCTCCCAGTACCACCCCGAGTTCAAGTCACGCCCGCTGCGCCCGCAGCCGCTGTTCCGCGACTTCGTGGGAGCGGCGATGGAGCGCGGCGCGGAGCGCGCGCCCGAAGTAGAGCCCGCGGTGCGGGCCGAGACGCACGCGTAGCGCGCAGCGACCCCGGTAGCCTGCGCCCCGTGACCGTTCGCCCGCTTCAGAGCGCCTCCACCGCCGAGCGGGAGCGCCTTCTCGACGACTTCATTCGCCTGTGCGAGATCGAGAGTCCCTCGCGGAACGAGCGGGCCGTGGCGGATGCCGTGCGAGCGGAGCTCGAGGGCCTCGGCCTCCACGTCGAGGAGGACGGCAGCGCGTCGGACACCGGCTCCAACGTCGGCAACCTGCTCGCCCGCATCGAGGGGCCGGAGGGCGCGCGCACGATTCTGCTGTGCGCCCACCTCGACACCGTGCCGCTGGCCGGTCCCGTCGAGGTGACCCGGGAGAACGGCGTGCTCAGCAACCGCTACGACGCGATCCTCGGCGCCGACAACAAGGCGGCCGTGGCCACCATCCTGGCCGCCGCCCGCCGCCTCACCGCCGAGGGCGCGCCCGTGGGCGTGGAGCTGCTGTTCACCACCTGCGAGGAGCAGGCGCTCGCGGGCGCCAAGGCGTTCGACCCCGCGGGGCTGCGCTCGGAGTTCGGCTACGTCTTCGACCACGCCTCGCCGATCGGCGAGCTCGTGACCGCCTCCCCGACCTACTACCGGCTCGAGGCCGCCTTCCGCGGCAAGGCCGCCCACGCCGGCATCCGCCCCGAGGCGGGCCACAACGCGATCGTCGCCGCGGCGAGGGCGATCGCGGCCATTCAGATGGGCCGCCTCGACGAGTACACCACCGCCAACGTCGGGCAGATCGAGGGCGGCACCGCGGCGAACGTCGTGGCCGAGCGCTGCAGGGTCGTGCTCGAGACGCGCAGCCTCGACGACGCGCGCGCGGGGGAGGTCGTCAGCTCCATGGTCGACGCGTTCTCGGAGTCCGCCAGCGATCTCGAGTGCGATGTCGAGACCGCCGTCGAGCGCCTGTTCCGCGGCTACAGGCTCGCCCGCACCGCCCCCGTCACCGAGGTGGCCGCCGAGGCGCTGCGATCGATCGACATCGAGCCGGTCTACATCAACACCGGCGGGGGCAGCGACGCCAACGCGCTCGTGGCCGCCGACCTGCCCGTGCTCAACATCGCGAACGGCACCGAGGGCAACCACCAGCCCGACGAGTCGGTCACCGTCGACGCCCTGGAGACCACGCTCGACCTCACCCTCGCGATCGTCGCCGCGAGCGTCCGCGCCTGACGAATGGCCTTCGAGCGCAGCTACGACGACGGCGAGGAGGCCGAGCGCGAGCTGGTCGCCCACCCCGGCGCCGTGGCGGTGGTGGCCCACGACGGCGAGCGACTGTTCCTGGTGCGCCAGCCGAGGGAGGCGGTGGGGGAGCCCGACCTGCTCGAGCTGCCCGCCGGCAAGCTCGACGAGGAGGGCGAGAGCCCGCTCGGCACGGCCAAGCGCGACCTGGCCGAGGAGATCGGCAAGGGCGCCCGCGACTGGAGCCACCTGACCAGCTTCTACACCTCACCCGGCTTCGCCGACGAGGAGTGCCACGTGTACCTGGCCACCGGCCTCTATGACGACAGCGCGCACGCCGAAGACACCGAGCGCATCGAGATCGTCGAGGTGCCGCTCACGGAGCTGGACGGCGCGATCCAGCAGTGCCGGGACGCGAAATCGCTGGTCGGGCTGCTGTGGTTTCGCGCGTTCTGTGCGTGAGCCGCACGTTGCAGCCGCAAGGGATGCCCGCCGCTCGCACGAACCGTGTGAGCGATGGCCACCATCGAGCATCCTCTCGTCGAAGGGCGCTTCGAGCACCTGGTGCTCGATTTCCTCGCCTACCTGGAGTTCGAGCGCGGGTTGTCCCGCAACACCCTCGAGGCGTACCGCGGCGACCTGCTGCAGCTGGGCCGCTTCCTCGCGGAGCGCGAGGTGTCGGCACTCGACGCGAGCCCGGCTGACGTCAGCGACTTCCTGACCAAGCTGGCCGCCGGCGACGCCGACCACCGGCCCGCATCGCCGGCGACCATCCACCGCAAGTCCGCCTGCCTGCGCTCGTTCTACCGCCACCTGCGCCGCGAGGGGCTGCGCGAATCAGATCCCACCGCCACGCTCAGCGCCCCCCGACGCAGCCGCAAGCTGCCTCAGGTGCTCACTCGCGGCGAAGTCGAGCGGCTGCTGTCGCAGCCGCGCGGCACCGACCCGCACGCGCTGCGCGATCGCGCGCTGCTGGAGACCATGTACGCATCCGGGCTTAGGGCGTCCGAGGCGATTGGACTCGAGATCGACGACCTGGACTTCGAGGAGCGCGTGCTGCGGGCGCGCGGCAAGGGGTCGAAGGAGCGCATCGTGCCGATCGGCCAGGCGGCGCTGCGCGCGCTCGGCATCTACCTCGAGCGAGGCCGCCCGAGGCTCGTCAAGGACAGCGTCGAGCCGCACCTGTTCGTCAACTTCCGAGGCGGGCAGCTCACCCGCCAGGGGCTCTACAAGATCGTGCGCCGCCACGCGCTGACGGCTGGCCTGGCCGACCGCATGAGCCCGCACACCCTGCGCCACACCTTCGCCACGCACCTGCTGGCCGGTGGCTGCGACCTGCGCTCGGTGCAGGAGATGCTCGGCCACGCCGACGTCTCGACGACGCAGCTCTACACCCACCTGTCGAGCGAGCGGCTCAAGGACGTCTACTTCAAGGCCCACCCGCGCGCGACGGTCGCGTAACGTCGGAGGAGTGCCGGAGCTCCCCGAGGTAGAGACGATTCGCCTCCAGCTGGCCCCCGCTTTGGAGGGGCGGCGCATCGACGGCGTGGAGGTGCGCGACGCGCGCTGGTCCGAGCCCGCGCCTCCGGAGGCGATCGACGACGCCCTGCGCGGCCGGCTGATCGAGCAGGTCGCCCGTCGCGGGAAGTATCTGATCGTCTCGCTCGGGGACGACGTGCATCTGGTCATGCACCTGCGCATGACCGGCAACCTGCTGCTCATCGAAGGAGCGGAGCACCCGCCCCTTCACACGCGGGTGGCCGTGCAGCTGGACGACGGCCGGCGGCTGCTGTTCGTCGATGTCCGCCGCTTCGGCACCGGGGACGTCCTGCTCGGCAGCGACGCGCTCGCCGAGTACTTCGAGTCGCGGCTGGGCGTGGAGCCGCTCAGCGCCGACTTCACCTCCGAGGCGCTGCGCGCGATGGCGCGCGGGCGCAAGCAGCCGGTCAAGGCCTTCCTGCTCAACCAGGAGCGGATCGCCGGCGTGGGGAACATCTACGCCGACGAGGCGCTCTTCCGCGCACGCATCCATCCGCTGCGATCTGTCGGCACCCTCAAGCGGGACCAGATCGAGGCCCTGCGCGCCGGGGTGGTCGAGTCGCTCGAGCTCGGCATCGACTCGAAGGGCGCCTCGATCGACGACTACCGCCATCTCGACGGCGCGCGCGGCAGCTTCCAGGACCGCTTCCTGGTCCACACGCGCGCGGGCGAGCCCTGTCCGCGCTGCGGCACGCCGATCGAGAAGCTGCGCGCCGCGGGCCGCGGCACCTACGTCTGCCCGAACTGCCAGCGGCGCCCGCGCGTCAGGCGGCGCTGACAGGGGC
>JACCSF010000136.1 GCA_013813135.1 Thermoleophilaceae bacterium
TGGCGCTCGCCGCCGGACAGCGTGCCCGGCCGCGCCTCCGCAAGCTCGCCGATACCGAACCGCTCCAGCGACGCCACCGCCCGCTCGCGCCGCTCCCTGCGCGGAACGCCCTCGAGCGGATAGGCAACGTTCTGCCAGGCGGTCAGGTGCGGGAATAGCGCATATTCCTGGAACAGGTAGCCGCAGCGGCGCCGCTCGGGCGGCACGTCGATGCCGCGCCGCGTGTCGAGCCAGGTCGCGCCGCCGGCCTCCACCACGCCGTGTTCGGGCCGCAGCAGGCCCGCCGCCACGCGCAGCACGCTCGTCTTGCCCGCGCCCGACGGCCCGGCGATGGCGAGGCACTCGCCGGCCGCCACCTCGAGCGCTATGTCGAGATCGAGCGCGCCGAGGCGGGTACGCGCCTCAACGCGGAGCACCGCCGAGCACCTCGCTGCGCTGAACCAGCTTCACGGACAAGAGGATCGCTCCTGACACCGCGACGAGGACCGCCGACAGGGCAAGCGCGCCCTGAAAGTCGGTGCCGAAGCGGTCGTAGATGGCGAGTGGCACGGTCTGGGTGATGCCCTGAAACGAGCCGGCGAACATCAACGTCGCGCCGAACTCGCCGAGCGCGCGGCCGAGCGCCAGGGCGCCGCCGGCCACGAGGCCGGGCATCGCGACCGGGATCATCACACGAATGAAGCCGCGCGCCTCGGATGCCCCGAGCGTGCGCGACGCGTCGAGCAGCGTGCGATCGACCGACGCGAACGCCGCCATAGCCTGGCGCACGTAGAACGGCGAGGCGACGAAGGTGAGTGCCACCACGACGCCCGCCGTCGCCAGCGTCAACTCCACTCCCGCCGCCTCGACCGCGCCGCCGAGCAGGCCCTCGGGGCCGATCGACGCCAGCAGCGCGATCCCGGCCACCGCCGGGGGCAACACGAGCGGGAGCTCAACCAGCGTGACGAGCACCGCCTTGCCGCGGAAGGAGCGGGTGGCGAGCAGGTAGGCGGCCGGGGTTCCGACGATCACGATGATCGCGAGCGCCGCCGCGGTCGTGCGAAGGCTCAGCCAGAGCGCGTCGAGCGCTCCGCGCTCGCCGAGGCTGTCGAGCAGCTCGGCCGGGCTCGACTCAACGAAGATCGCCACCACGGGCAGAGTCAGGAAGGTGAGCGCCACGGCCAGCGCCAGGAAGAGCGCCGCCGGGAACCAGCGCATCAGGGTGCGGAGCCGAAGCCCGCGTCTCGCAGTGCGCCGGCGCACGTCCCGTCGAGCAGCCCGTCGAGGTAGGTCTGCGCCTGCTGGGGCTGCTCGGCGCCCTTGACGACGCCCGCAGCGTAGGTCACCTGAGGCTCTACCTCCGGGGGCAGGTCGATCGCCTTCAGGTCTTCGCCGGCCGCGTTCACGTCGGTCACGTAGACGAAGCCCGCGTCCACGGCTCCCTGCGTCAGCTTGCCGACGATGCCCTTCACGTCGGGCTCGTTGGAGCGCACGTTGGCGAGGATCGCGCGGGACTCCGCCGCCGGCAGCTTCGCCAGCGTCTCGCGTGTGTAGGACCCGATCGGGACCGACTCCGACCCGATCGCGATCGTCACGTCGTCGCCGGTCAGGTCCTCGACCGAGGCGATCCGGGAGTCCTTGGGCACAGCCAGCACCAGCTCGTTGGTCGCGAACTCGACCGGCTTGCCCAGCAGGCCCTCCTGATTGAGCTCATCCGGCAGCTTCGTGTTGGCCGCGGCGTACACGTCCGGCTTGACGCCCTGGCGAATCTGCGCCGCCAGCTCGTCCGAGCCGGCGAAGGAGAGACGCACGGTGGCGTCGGCGAACTCGGGGCTGCAGGCGCCGAGCGCCTCGGTCATCGACGCGGCCGCGGACACCACCAGGCGCGGCTTCTCAGCGCTCGAGGACGTGCCCTCGTCGTCGTCGCCCCCGCACGCCCCGAGGGGCAGTGCAAGCAGCGTGGCCGCTGCCAGCGCCCGCCTCAACCGCGCTCCACCATCACCGACGTCGCCTTCACGGTCGCGGTGGCCGGCATGCCGGGGGCCAGCCTTAGTTCCTCGACAGCGTCGCGGGTGACCGCCGCGGTGACGAGGTGCGGGCCGGCCTCGATCTCCACGAGCGCCATCACACCGTCGACCTCGACGGACCGCACCACACCGGGGAAGCGGTTGCGCGCAGAGAGCGTGTCGCCGGCGCTGTGGCGCGCCGGGCGGCGAGCCAGGCGCTCGATCTCGTCCGGCGGCACGCGCCGCCGGTTGGCTGAGTCGCGCGTGGTGCGCAGCTTGCCGGCCCGCTCCCAGCGGCGCAGCGTGTCGGAGCTGACTTCGAGCGCGCGGGCGGCGTCGCCGAGCAGGAGACCTTGGTCGCGGACGGCCATATGCCTAAGCATTACATAGGCAGATAGCTGGATGCGGCCTGCTTTAGTAGGCGCCGTTCGCGAATGAGCGCCGCCGAGACAGCAGCCGTGCGGGAGGGCCAGCCGGACGACAGCGAGAAGCGCGTCGCGCCGCTCGAGCTGTTCTTCGACCTCGTCTTCGTCTTCGCGCTCACGCAGGTCACCGCGCTGATGGCGGACCACCCGACCTGGGAAGGGCTAGGCCAGGGAATGCTCGTGCTGGTCGCCCTCTGGTGGGCGTGGGGCGCCTACGCCTGGCTGACCAACTACATCGCGGCGGACGAAGGCCTGGAGCGGCTGCTCATGTTCGCGGTGATGGGAGCGTTCCTGGTCGCGGCGCTCGCCGTCCCGCACGCCTTCGGGCGGGACGCGCTGCTCTTCGGCGTGGCCTACGCCGCCGCGCGCTGGCTGCACATCTTCATCTTCGCCGAGGCCAACGACGACGTGGACACGGGCCAGGCGATCGTGCGGCTCGCCCGCACCGCCCTGCCGGCGCCGGCGCTGCTGATCGTCGCCGGACTCGTCGACGACGGCACGACGCGGGCGGCGCTCTGGATCGTTGCGCTGGGGCTCGACCTCGCCGGTCCCTACGTGTTCGGCGTGCGCGGGTTCCGGATCTCGGCCGGGCATTTCGCCGAGCGCTTCTCGCTGATCGTCCTGATCGCGCTCGGCGAGTCGATCGTCGCCATCGGAACGGGCATCCGCGGCGAGCTCGACGCCGGCGTCCTGGCCGCCGCGGGGCTCGGCCTGATCGTCGCGTGCGCACTCTGGTGGGCCTACTTCGACGTGGTGGCGCTGGTGTCCGAGCGGCGCTTCCGCGAGATGCCCGACGATCGCCGCGTCCGTATCGCACGCGACTCCTACAGCTACCTGCACCTACCGATGATCGCGGGGATCCTGCTGGTGGCGCTCGGCGTCAAGAAGACGCTCCAACACGTCGACGAGCCGCTCGACACGATTCCCGCCGTGGCGCTGTTCGGTGGGATCGCGCTCTACTACGCGGGGCACGTCGGCTTCCGGCTGCGGAACCTGGGGACGGTCAACCGGGCCCGCCTGACGGCGCTGGTGACCTCGCTGGCGCTGATCCCGCTGGCGTCCGAGGTCGACGCGCTGGCCGCTCTCGCGTTCGCTGCGAGCCTGACCTCCGCGCTGATCCTCTACGAGGTGACCCGCTTCCGCGAAGCCCGCCGCCGCATCCGCCACGAGCACGGCGGCATGTGAGCTTCACTAATTCGTCACGAGTGCAGGGACTTTGCACTCTACCGTGGGAGCATGGCAGGCTCGCTCGCGAAGCTGGTGGGTCGCGCCCCTGACTACGGGGAGCTCAAAGGGATGCTCGCGCAGGCCGGGCGCAACGTCGAGCTGGCCGCGGCGCTCCTGAGCCAGCTGATGCGAGCCTGGCCCGATGGGCGCGAGCAGCGGGCCGAGCTCGTGGATCTCGAGCACGAGAACGACGCGGTCACCCACGACATCTACCACCACCTGCACTCGCGCCCGACCGTGCCCTTCGAGCGCAGCGACGTGCTGGCGCTGGCGTCCGGTCTTGACGACGTGGTCGACTACGCAGAGGAGGCTTCCGACTTCCTCGGCCTCTATCGCGTCGACGCCCCGATGGACCAGGCGATCGCCCTGACCGACACGCTCGCCGCCGCCGGCCGCGAGGTTGCCGCGGCGCTGGCCTCGCTGGAGGACCTGCCCAACGCCACCCCGCACATGGTCGAGATCAAGCGGCTCGAGAACGAGGGCGACCGCCTGCTGCGCGAGGGGCTGACCGCCCTGTTCGAGGGCGGAGTGGACCCGATGGTCGTGATCCGCTGGAAGGACATCTTCGAGCGCGTCGAGGAGGGCATCGACGCCTGCGACCGCGTGGCCCACGTGCTGCGCGGAATTGCCGTCAGACGCGCCTAGGGCGTGCTCAGGGCGAGAGCCGCGCCCACACCCGACTGCTCGGGGCGGGAACCACTGCCGGTGCAGCTCGGCGGCGATCGGGAGGAAGGCCTGGACGAGCCCGGGGTCGAGCTGCGTGCTGCAGGAGAACCACATCGCACGCGCAGTGGGCCGGAGTCGCGCCCGCGCATCGACAGGTCGTGCGGTACCTCCTCGAGCAGGCCAGCTGCTCGGATTGGAACGAAACCAGCACGCACCTCGGACGTGCACCTCGCTCCCCAGTCGGTGGAAGCGTAAGCCGCCGCCTCGCTTCCGCTTCGCATAGGCCCGGAAGCGCAAGCGAGCAACCGTGCCGATGGAGCTGAGGGGACTCGAACCCCTGACCTACGCGCTGCCAGCGCGTCGCTCTTCCAGCTGAGCTACAGCCCCAGGAGGGGCCATTCTAGACGGAGCTCAGCCCACCGAGCGCGCCGGGGCCTCGCCCCAGAGCTGCTCCAGGCGGTAGTACTCGCGCGCCTCGGGCGTAAAGATGTGGGCCACCACGTCGAGGTAATCGAGCAGGATCCAGCGGGCTTCGCCCGCGCCCTCGGTGCGACGCGGCAGCAGGCGGTCGTCGGCGTGCTTGAGCTCCTCGTGGATGGCGTCGTGGATCGCCTTCGCCTGGCGCTCCGTGTTGCCCGTGCAGATCACGAAGAAGTCCGTGTACGAGACGATGCCGCGCAGGTCGACCACGCGGATGTCGGCAGCCTTGCGGTCCGAGGCGATCTCCGCGATGCGCTCGGCCAGAGCCACCGAGTCGACCCGCGCGTCGACGCTCATAGGGCAACCTCTGTTTCCGTCGCACCTTGCTGAGTCGCCTCTGGCGTTGAGAGGGAGGGCTTGGGAGGGTCGGCCGAG
>JACCSF010000140.1 GCA_013813135.1 Thermoleophilaceae bacterium
GGGGCGCAGAGGGCGGTTGCCTCCTCGCGGACGTGCAGCTCGTAGCGTCCCGCCAGCATGGTGAAGATGTTCTGCGGGTGGTCCGCGGCGACCGGCAGGCGCTCCTGGCGAGGCAGCCGCGCATCCAGAATGGCGGGCACGGCGTAAGGCGTGTCCTGGGCGACCGATGTCGTGTTGCGATACCAGGTGGCGTCGCGAGCGAGGCGGGCGAAGTTCGGGAAGCGGCGGGCATCGAGGCGCCCGTCGGCCGCCATCAGCGAGTGCACGGGCAGCTCGTCGAAGATCACCAGCACGACGGGAGTGCGCGCGGTGTCGGCCTGAACGTTGGCTCCGTCCGGGAAGGCCAGCTTCGAGACGTCGGAGAACAGCAGGAAGAGCGCGACGAACACCAACGGTGCGGGGCTGAGCACGCTCAGAAACGTCCGCGCCGGCCGCGCCCGCGCGTAGATCATCGCCGCGGCGATGCCGAGCGCAAGGGCGATCCCGAACCCGGCCAGCGGGGAATCCCGCTCCACGAGCTGCAGCGCGAGCGCCGCCACCAGGACGGTTACGACCGCCAGGTGGAAGGCCCACGCGAGCGCCACGCTCACGAGCCCGGCCACCCACTCGACCCCCAGCAGCACGAGCGGCGGGACGACGATCAGGGCCAGCGCGAACGCGACGATGGCTCCGCCGCGCGACCCATGTGTCGCGAAGAACTCGGGATGGGACCCGAGGAGATCGAAGAGCGGCTGTGCGACCGCGAACGCCCAGAGCGCGCCAAGATGCGCACCCCGCTCGAGAACCGCCCGTCCCCACCAAGGCGATCCCGCTCTCAGGTCGAAACGCCGCCGCGCTTGCCGACCACCACCGGTCACCGGGCGGACGCTAGCGAGACGAACCCCATCCCAGCGTATGGCTCCCACCCCCTCAGCATGTGCGGACAGCCACTCAGCCGTCGCCCAGACGGCGGTACGCGGGCAGCACGTGCCCTGGAGCGGCGGGCGCATTGCTGCAGCGCGAGGCCCGGAGTCTTGGGCTCGGCCTCGCCCTGTTCGTCGCGCTGCGGTTATGGGCCCCTAGTGCATGGTTACCGCGGCGGCGGCGGCCGGTGGAGCGAGCGGGTTGCGCGCTTGGCTTACGGCGAGGGGCTTCCCGGGGTTGTCGCCCGTGTGGGGGGCCGCGGGCTGGTCGACCAGGTTGCGCAGACCGTCTACGCGCCTCCCAACCTGCTCGGACGGCCCGAGTCATCACCGCCGCGGCGATCATGACCGCGGTCTTCGGCGCCTTCGTCCTGAGCGGCGAGGTCAACCTCAAGCTGATCGGGGTCGGGTTGGCCGCCTCCGTTCTAATCGATGCGACGGTCGTGCGCATGGTCCTGGTACCGGCGCTGATGCAGCTGCTCCGAGAGCGCAACTGGTGGCCGCCACGCTGGCTCGACCGGGCCATGCCGCAGCTGGAGCTCGAGCCGCAAGCGGCCCGCGGCTGACAGAGCCCTCGGCTCGAACGGGGGGCGCGGCACCGCCGCGCCCCCCGGGTCGCTTCGCTTCGTCCGGAGGGCCCCGAGGGTGGCTCACGACAGCGTCGCTCGGTCCCCTTCACGCGGAAGCGACGGCGAGCTTGGCCGCCCACGCCGGTCCTGTCTGCGCGTGCGCCGGGGGCAAGCGGGGTATCCGATTTTCATGCGCTTCTATCCCACACACCGAAGGAGCGGGCCCGGGCGGTGGCGCGCGACGCTCTCACGCTGCTGGCCCTCGTCGCGCTCGCCTGGCTCGGCCTGAAGATCCATGACGCAGTCGACAAGCTCGCCGTGCTTGGCACGGGGGTGCGCGACACCGGGGAGGCGGTGGAGGACGGCTTTCGCGCGGCCAGCGACGCGCTCTCCGGCCTCCCGGTGGTGGGCGGCGAGGCGGGCGACGCGCTTCGCGATGCCGGCGCCGGTACAGGCGGCGAGGCGGCGGAGGTCGGTCAGGAGGGCGAGGACCGCGTCCACCGCCTCGCGGATCTGCTCGGGCTGGTCACGTTCGCCCTACCGGCCGCGGCGGTGCTCATGACCACGCTTCCCGGAAGGGTCCGTCAGGTCCAGGGGCTGAACGCCGCCCGCCGCGTGCTGGCCGACCCGTCGGCGTCGGAGGAGCGGCGCCGGCTGGTCGCGATGCGAGCGGCGTTCTCGCTGCCCGCCGTGCTGCTCGTCCGCCACACCGACGATCCGATCGGCGACCTCGCCAGCGGGCGTTACGAGCCGCTCATCCACGCTGCCTACGAGCACGCCGGCCTCGCGCCACCCGCCCGCGCGCCGGGGACTTCTGATGCGGAACGCCGCTAGGGCCGAGTGAGCCCGGGCTGACTACTTGTCCCGTGGGGGCGTCGTCGCCGCAGGCGACGTTGACGTAACCCGGAGCGGAACGGTCGTGGCTGCCCGGAGGACGGGTCGTACGCGTGCCGCCACACGCAGCCGGTGTCGCTCGTGAGCAGGTGGATAGACACCAGGTCATACGACGTCATGCGAACGCGGCGGATGTCGTTCCGGGGTGGGATGAGCTGTCCTTCGACCGCGACTGGCGACCTGGTCGATTCGTCGATGATCACTGAGCTGCGGACGGACACCTTCCATCACTGGCTCGAGATCGCGGCGGAAGCCTCGGCCAATGCCGAGACTGCACGGACCATCGCAATCGAGCCTGGGCGCGACGACAACGACACCTTCACCGCGGGCTCGAGCGTGAGTTTCGAGCGTCGATGACCGCGGTGGCGGCTGCAGCGTTCGCCATCGATGCCTTCTACGCGTCCGTCTTAGAGCATGCCCCCGACACAAAGGTCGTTGCGAGCAGTCGCGACGCCAGCATCTTCGAGACTTTCAAGCGCGGGATTCGCGCTTAGCGCCGCGCAGCAAGCTGCCGTACGCGAACCTTTGCGCGTCATTTTCCGACTACGTGACGAGGCCGTCCATCCGCCCGCTGCGTGGACCGCACCGGCGACGCATCCGACCTTCAACTTGGGCATGGAACCGAGGTTCGTCAACTACAGGGTCGAAAACGCGAGCAACGCGCAACCGCTCGCGCGCAAGCTGATCTGGGTTTGCATGCGAAGCTCGAGGCCGCAACACGAGGACCTCGCAGCGTGCTGCGAGGACCAAGGACCTGGTCGCGGAGCCGCGCCTCCGCCGGGCTGGGCTGCCCCTCCAGACACCCAGGCTGCCTAGCGTGCCACCTTCCGAGCGGACACCCGCCGTGGTCCAATTGCGACGAGAATCGGGAGTTCTGTGCGCTCCTGATTGCATACTCAGGCCAGCGGATCACCAGCTGGACTAGCGCCGCTTTTCGCATGGTTGCAGTAGCGCGGAGACCGGAGCCCCTCGCTACTGGATTCGGCGCAAAGCGATCATGCCGTCACGGAGGGGTCGCGTCTCTTTGCTGCTGTAAATTCGCCTCGGCCTAGGTTCCCGGTGGGGGTCAGTCTAGGCGGCGCTCACCTCCTCGTCGGTCGTTTGTTTGCTTCCCTCATCTCTTATTCGGCGTAGGCGTTGGCGTTCGAGCTGGGTGAACCTGATGCCGTTGGTGGCGTGGGTGATGTAGAGGTCGAGCACGGCCCAGACGAGCGTGAGGCAGCTGGTCTCGCCGGGGAAGCGGCCGATCACCTTGGTGCGGCGTTTGACCTCGCCCAGCGACCTTTCGAGCAGGTTGGTTGAGCGCCACCTTCGGCGGTGCCTGGTCGGGTAGCGCAGGTGCACGACGAGCGCGTCAAGGTCATCGGCCAGGCATTTGGCGGCGGCGGTGTAGCCGGCCCCTTCGAGCTGGTCGACCAGGGCCTGGAGCCGTTGCTTTCCGTCGCGTTCGTTGGTGGTCTCGTCGAGCGCCTGCCAGTAGGCCTGGCGCACTCGCTCGCGTTCGCGTTCGGGCAGCTTGGCGAGCAGGTTGCGCAGGCGGTGGACGGCGCAGTGCTGGCGGTCTGAGGCAGGCCAGCCTGCTCGACCGCCTTGATCAGCCCCGGGGCGCCGTCAGCGACGATCAGCATCGGCGCTCCCAGGCCGCGGGCGATCAAATCGCGCCCGAGCGCCTGCCAGTCCTCGTGGGATTCGCGCATCCCCAGCATCACCGAAAGCAGCACGCGCTCGCCCTCTGCGGTGAACCCCCAGGCGACCAGCACGCCCTCCTTGGGCCCCTCGGCAC
>JACCSF010000141.1 GCA_013813135.1 Thermoleophilaceae bacterium
CCTGCAAACGCCCGCCTTTCTCGAGCGCTGCACAGTGGGGACAACACGAGTGTCCGCTCGGTGTCCGAAGAAACAGACGCACGTTCCGGCTGGCAGACACGAACTACCCGCGATTTGCAGGCACTTCAGAAAGCGGCTGATGGGATTCGAACCCACGACCTTCTGCATGGCAAGCAGACGCTCTAGCCAACTGAGCTACAGCCGCGCGTGGGCGTGAGGATAGCGCGGGCCTGGGCGCCAATCTGCGCCGGTGTCGGGCTCGATGTGAAAGAGTCCTCGCGCCGCGGCCGGTAGGGGCCGCGGGTCGTTGAGAGAGGAGCCCGCCCCGTGCACCGTTCGGTCACGTCCGTCCTGGTCGTCGTCGCCGCTTTGCTTGCGGTGCCTGCCGCAGCCCTTGGCGCGGGCGACACCGCGCGTTAGATCCTCCCGCCGGGGAACTTCGGCGGCCTGCCCACCACGGGCGACTCGATCGACCAGCTGCCGCTGTACGACGGGCTCACGCCCCTGCGCGGAAACGTCACGAGCGCGGACATCAACAACTTCTTCCTGCCCGAGAACTTCGCTCCGATCGGCCAGACGCACGTGGAGCAGACGGGGCGCCCCGGCCTGAAGCTCGTCTACGACGAGTACGGCATCCCGCACGTCTACGGCAAGACGCGAGCGGACGTGGCGTTCGGCGCCGGCTGGACCACCGCGCGCGACCGCGGGCTGCTGATCCAGCTCGGCCGTGGGCCGGCGCGCGTGGCCGTGGCCGACGTGCCGGGCATCAACGCGTTCGGGCTCGTGACCAGCGCTCAGACATTCGTCGCCAGCCCCGAGACCGAGGCGCTGGTGGAGGCGCAGAAGGATCTGCTGGTCAAGACCTACGGCGACAAGGGTCGCCAGATCCTCGCCGACGCCCAGGCCTACGCCGACGGCGTCAACGCCTACTGGAAGGCGAACAACGTCAACCAGGCGCCCGCCACGGTCAACGACGTGATCGCGGTGACCGCGTTCATCGGCTCGATCTTCGGGGCCGGAGGAGGCGGCGAGGCGACCAACTCCGAGCTGCTGGGCAAGCTCCAGCAGAAGTTCGGGGAGGTGCGCGGCTACAAGGCCTGGGACGACGTGATGCTGGCCGACGATCCGGAGGCGCCGACCACGACCAGGCGATGGTTCTCGTACCCCCTCTTCACGGGAGGCAAGCCGACCGGATCGGTGACAATCGATCCGGGGTCGATCCAGTCGGTCGACCCGAGGCAGCCCCTCAGCGCCGCCGCGACCACGGCCTCGGCCGAGCCGGAGCCGGGCGTTGTCGTCGACGCGGCCGCGGCGCCTCCGCGCAAGCAGGCGTCGAACTTCCTGGTGGTCTCACCGGACCGTTCCGCCACGCACAACTCGCTGGCGGTGATGGGGCCGCAGCTGGGTTACTACTACCCCGAGATCGTTCAGCAGATCGACCTGCACGGGCCGGGCATCAACGCCCAGGGCGCCGCGGTGCCGGGCCTGGCGATGTACATCCTGATCGGGCGCACCAAGGACTACGCGTGGAGCCTGACCTCGGCGGGCCACGACGTGCGCGACGTGTTCGCGGAGCAGCTCTGCAACCCGGACGGGTCGGCGCCGACGCGCGCATCGACCCACTACCTGTTCAAGGGCCAGTGCAAGGCGTTCGAAGAGTTCAACGCCGGTCTCCTGCAGGGCACACCGCTTCGGTACCGCATCTCGGTGCACGGCCAGGTGATCGGCACCGCCACCGTCGGCGGCGAGCCCTACGCGCTGGCGCGCAAGCGCTCGACCTTCGGGCGCGACGCGCTCAACCTGGCGGCGCTCAAGGACATGACCGAGGGCAAGGCCTCGTCCCCGAAGCGCTTCTGGAGGGTGGCCAACCAATTCGGCTTCACCTTCAACTGGGCCTACGCCTCCCGCAAGGCCACGGCCTACTTCACGTCCGGCTACCTGCCGAAGCGGGCCAGGGGGCTCGACCGGCGCCTGCCGACGCTGGGCACCGGCAACTACGAGTGGCAGGGCTTCCTGAGCGAGCGCGAGCATCCGCACGACGTCTCGGGCCCAGGCGGCCTGCTGCTCAACTGGAACAACCGGTCGGCGCCCGGCTTCATGCACGGAGACGACGAGGCGTTCGGGTCGGTGCACCGCGTGGAGCTGTTCGACAAGTTCCCGTGGCGGGTCACGCTCCCCGATGACGTGAGCGTCATGAACCGCGCGGCCACAGAGGATGTGCGCTCGCCGGTGTGGCCGGTCGTGAGCAAGGTGCTGCACACGGGGCCGGCACCGAACGCGCGCGATCAGAAGGTGGTGGACCTGCTCGACGACTGGGTCGCCCGCGACGCGCCGCGCCTCGACGCGGACGACGACGGGACCTTCGACGAGGCGGGCCCCGCGATCATGGACGCCGTCTGGCGCCCGATCGCGACCGCGGTGATGGGCCGGGTCTTCGGCGACCTGCTCCCTGACCTCAACAGCGTGCGCGGCCTGGGCGGCCTGGCCGGCGAGTCGTACGTCGACAAGGACCTGCGCACGCTGCTGGGCTATCGCGTCGACGGGCGCTTCAACCTGAGCTACTGCGGGGAGGGCTCGTTGCGCGTGTGCCGCGACTCGCTGTGGATCTCGCTCCACGTGGCCGCGGACGGCCTGGCCGCACAGTTCGGCGACCCGGATCCGGCCAACTGGCTCAAGACGGGGGACCGCACGGGCTTCCAGCCCGGGCTGATCCCGAACACGATGCGGACCACGAACCGGCCGACGTTCCAGCAGGTGCTCGAGTTCCAGCGCCCCAGGTGGGGCTGGGGCCGCTAGGGCTCGTCGAGCCCGTCGAGGTCGAGCTCGAACCACGCGAGGCTGCCGCCGTCGGCGGTGGCCTCGCGACCGCAGCCGCTGGAGAGATGCTCGATCAGGAGCATGCCGTAGCCGCCGTCTGGGTGCTGAATGCGCTGGGGCGCCTCGATGCCGCGCCAGCCTGGATCGATCACCTCGACACGTAGGCGCCGGCGCGTCGACCGTACCCGCACCTCGACGATGTCATGGGCGCCCGCCCCGCCGTGCTGCACGGCGTTGGCGACCAGCTCGCTGAGCATCAGCGCCACCCGGTGGCGCACGCCCAGCGGAAGCCCAGCCTCGATCGACGTGACCGAGCGACGCGCGATGCTCGCGGCACGCGTACCACCGGGCATCGAGAACGAAACTGTCTTCGCCTCCATCATTGGGCCAGCGAGGTTCAAACGACCCCGCGAACCTACCTGTTCCATCGGACCCCGGCTACGCTTGAACACCCTCGGCGCCGTGGCGGAGTGGTTACGCAGCGGCCTGCAAAGCCGTTTACACCGGTTCGATTCCGGTCGGCGCCTCTGTCCCGGGGTCGCGGTCGTCCCCTACCGCACCGAGACCGTGAACGTCCCTTGCCCGGGGGGCACCTTCACCTGCGCCACGACGCGCCCGCCGGGTGCCGGCGTCAGCCCCTGCCGGATGTCGACGACGTGATCCACGGGACCGCCCCGCAGCGCGTAGTGCCGGCCGAACTCGACGAAGTCCTCGGTCTGGACCCGACCGCCGTGGCGGCGCAAGGTCTGCATCACGCCGGTCTTGAACACGAACGTCGGGGCATCTACCCGCACGTTGCCGGGATGGGGGAGCGCGGCCGCCACACCGTCCTCGATCGTTCGGGTCGGGCCGAAGAGCCGCCGGGCGTTGTCGTCGCTCTGGCCGGCCACCACCACGATGGACACGATCACGACGATGCCGAGGCCCAGGCCGACGCCGGCCCCCGCCGGTAGCCGTCGCGGCAGACGTCCCCGCAGTCGAGGCGCCCAGAGCGTGGCCGCCGACCAGCCGAGGGCCAACCAGACGAACATCCCCGCCGGGATCGCCCACCACGAGGCGTACGCGTACGAGAAGATCGTGGCGGGGGTATTCGGAAACGAGGCCGTGTCGATGGCGAGCGCCGCGCACAGGATCAGCGCTAGCGACGCCGCCGTCACCACGTCGGTCCGGCGACGCCTGATCCCCACGAGCAGCACCGCGGCGAGGCCGCCCAAGACGGCGAGCGTCGAGATGACCCTGCCCGCGCCCACCGGGGCGAATATCTCGAACGTCCTGTGCGTGGGGGACTGCGGGGATCGCAGCCACTGCGGCGTGACGCCGACCGCGGAGGCGACCGCGCGTGCCCCTCCATCCGCCCCGACCGGCGACTCGCGCGACCGGGCCGCCCTGACGACCGTAGCGAGGTTGCCCGTTCCGCGACTCGACCCAGCCCACGAGAGCGCCTGGTCGAGCATCGGCCCGCTCCAGCACACGAGCCCGACGACGACCGCGACCAGGGACCAGCGGCGCAGGGAGCCGTCCGGCGTCGTCGTACCTCGGAGCCGAGGCGTGACCAGCCCGGCCAGCGCCACAGCGACCAGGCCAAGCGCCGGCAGCACGAAGATGAGGTGACTCTGGACGGCGAAGCTGGCGAGCAGAGCCGCCACCGGAAGCAGCCGGGGCTCGCCGCACGCCACCGACCAGCACACGAAGATCAGGAGCGTGAACGACAGCAGCGGTGCCGACGGGCTCCAGATGTCGCTCAGCGGCTGGATCCCGAGCGAGCCGCACATCGCGGCGACTGCCACCGCAGCCGCGAACATCAGCGGGCGCCCGCCTCGGCGATGCGCGAGGACGACGACACCGAGCACCGCAGCGGTGTTCACCACCCCCATCACCAGCGGAAAGGCGGCGGAGCCGGGTAGGCGCGCCGGCAGCGCGAGCAACCAGTAGAGCAGCGGGCCGAGGTGGTAGACGGGCTGGCCGAGCGTGTTCGAGGACGACGACCACGGGCCCACCAGGGGCGTCCACGACGTGAAGACGTCGTAGGCTCGGGCGGCGGCCACCGCCTGGTCGCTTTGCGGCACCCAGCCGACGGACAGCTCGCGGACGGTCGCGGCCATCACCGGGAGAGCCGCGGCGAGCCCGGTCGCCAGCACGAGCCCGCGCTCGGCCGGGCCGCGCAGGGCGGCGCGGCCAACATCACCCTGCCGCACGCTGGCCCCCAGGCCCATCGGGAGGCGATGCTCACAGGTCAGGAGCGGTCTCGCAACGTAGGGGTCGTGCGTCGCACCCACGAGAGCGGCCTCGCGCCCGCCTTCGAGGTTTGCCGCCCGCTCGCCCGGGGCAACTCGCCGCGTAGACCTCTGTGTAAGAAGAGGCTAAGGAGGGGGACCAAGATGGCAAAGACCGAGGGGGCCCGTGCCGCCGGCGCGGATCACCATCCCGAGATCGACTGGCGGGCCGCGGAACGGTCGCCGGAGTTCCGGGAGCTCGTCAAGCGGAAGAGGGCCTTCGTGGTCCCGGCCACGATCTTCTTCCTCGCCTGGTACTTCGGATTCGTCATCCTGGCCGGGTACGCGCCCGACTTCATGGGCAGGGAGTTCCTGACCGACGGGCTGACCGTCGGCTACGTCTTGGCGCTGTCTCAGTTCGTGATGACCTGGGTGCTCGGCGCGTGGTACATGCGCAAGGCCGATCGCGAGTTCGACCCGCTCGCCGCGCGCGCCGCCGAGGTGGCGCTGCGAGCCGGCCGTGAGGCCGAGGGGAGGTCTCGATGACACCGATCGCGTCAGTCAACGGCACCGCGCTGGCGGTCTTCGCCGTAGTCGTCGGAGTCACGCTCGTCATCAGCTACTACGCCTCGAAGCGTGTCCACACGGCGACGGACTTCTGGGCGGCGGGCCGCGGTCTGACCGGGCCGCAGAACGGCTTCGCGATCGCCGGCGACTACATGTCGGCGGCATCGTTCCTCGGCATCGCCGGCTTGATCTACCTGTTCGGCTTCGACGGATTCCTGTACTCCGTTGGCTTCCTGGTGGCCTTCCTGACCGTGCTCTTCCTGCTCGCCGAGCGCATGCGCAACTCGGGCAAGTACACGATCGCCGACGTTCTCTCCTTCCGGCTGAACGAGCAGCCGGCGCGTGCGGCCGCCGCACTAGGGACCCTGACCGTCGTCGCCTTCTACCTGATCGCGCAGATGGTGGGAGCGGGGGTGCTGATCGAGGGCCTCGTGGGGATCGACTTCTGGCTCTCCGTGTTGCTCACCGGGGCCTTCATGATCACCTACATCATCCTCGGCGGCATGCTGGCCACGAGCTGGGTGCAGATCATCAAGGCATTCCTGCTGATGACCGCGGCGCTGGTGATGACGGTCTGGGTGCTCATCAAGATCGGCGGCAACCCGCTGGACCTCTTCAGGGACGCCCGGGCGGAGTCGGCCGACGGCGAGGCCTACCTGAAGCCTGGCCTGTTCCTGTCGACGCCGCTCGACACCGTCTCGCTCGGCCTGGGGCTAGTGCTCGGCACCGCCGGGCTGCCGCACATCCTGATGCGCTTCTTCACCGTGCCGGACGCGAAGGCGGCGCGGTCGTCCGTGATGTGGGCGATGGTGCTGATCGGCGCCTTCTACGTGATGACCACCGCGCTCGGCTTCGGTGCGCGCGCGATCCTTGGCCAGGGGGGCGAGGAGGCCGCCGGCGCCACCGGCAACTTCGCGCTGCCGCTGTTGGCCGACGACCTCGGCGGCGAGCTGTTCGAGGCGATCATCGCGGGCGTGGCCTTCGCCACCATTCTCGCGGTCGTCGCGGGGCTGGTCATCTCGGCCTCCGGCGCGGTCGCCCACGACGTCTGGTCGAACATCGTGCGCCGCGGCACCGACTCCGAGAAGGAGGAGGTCTGGGTAGCGAAGATCGCGGCCGTCGCCATCGGCGCGATCGCGATCGTGATCGCCGTGCTCGGCGGCAAGGACCTGAACGTCTCGTTCATGGTGGGCCTCGCCTTCGCGGTGGCGGCCAGCGCCAACTTCCCGGCGCTGCTGCTGGCGCTGACCTGGCGGCGGTTCAACACCACGGGGGCGGTCACCGGCGTCCTGCTTGGAGTGATCAGCTCCGTCGCGCTCGTGATCATCAGCCCGACGGTGTGGCCCGGGCCGAACTCCGAGGGCGGGCTGTTCTCCTTTTACGACCTCGCCAACCCGGGGATCATCAGCATCCCGCTCGGGTTCATCGGCTGCTGGCTCGGCACGGTGCTGTCCCGCGAGCGGGTCGAGGAGCGCACGTTCGACGAGCTCTACGTGCGCTCGGAGACCGGCCTCGGCGCGGAGGCCGGCACCGGCCTGACGCTCACGGGGCGGAGCGACGGCGCAGGCAGCGCCGACGCGCCACGCGAGCTGGCCGGCACGGGCCGCTAGCAGCACTGTGATGGGAGGAGCGGAGGGGCGCGCTTGAGTCGGCGCGCCCCTCCGCATACCGTCTGTCGAATGAGCGGGACCCTGCTGGTCCTTCAGCACATCGCCTGCGAGCCGCCGGCCGCCTTCGAGGACGAGCTACGCGACCGCGGGCACGAGCTCGTCCGGGTCGAGCTCGACGAGGGGGATCGGCTGCCCGACTGGCGCGACTTCGACGCCACGGTCGTGATGGGCGGGCCGATGGGCGCCTACGACGAGGACGCTCATCCGTGGCTCGCGGAGGAGAAGCGCGCGATCCGCGCGGCCGCGCACGCGGGCCACCCGATCTGGGGCGTGTGCCTTGGAGCGCAGCTGCTCGCGGGCGCGCTGGGCGCCGCCGTATACCCAGGGTCGGAGGCGGAGGTCGGCCTGCTGGCCGTGGAGCTCACCGCCGCCGCGGCGGAGGACCCCGTCTTCGGCGCCGCGCCGGCGAGCTTCCCGACGCTCCAGTGGCACGGCGACACCTTCGACCTGCCGCCCGGGGCGACGCTGCTGGCCAGCTCGTCCGCGTACCGCAACCAGGCCTTCGTGTTCGAGCGGGCCTACGGGCTCCAGTTCCACCTCGAGGTGTCGCCCGAGCTGGCGACCGAGTGGGGGGAGGTGCCGGCGTACTCGACGAGCCTCGAGGCGATCCGAGGGCCGGGAGCGCTCGACCGGCTGGTCGCCGAGGTGAGCGAGCACGCCGACGCCACGCTGCCGCTCGCGCGCGACCTGTTCGGGCACTGGCTCGAGCAGGTAGTCGGTGTCCCAGACAAGACCATGGGGTAGAGGAAGGGTTATGGAAGCAACCACGAAGCCGTCGGCCGAGCAGGTCGAGCGGGAGATCGGCGAGCAGCTCGACCAGGAGACCTTCGACCCGCCGTCCGGGTTTCGCGACAAGGCGCTGATCGGCGACGAGTCCGAGCCCGAGGCCGCCGCGCGCGACCCCGAGGCCTGGTGGGCCAAGCAGGCGGAGGCGCTCGACTGGTTCGAGGAGCCCGATCAGGTGCTCGACGACTCGGAGGCTCCCTTCTACAAGTGGTTCGTCGGCGGCAAGCTGAACGCCTCGCACAACGCGCTCGACCGCCACGTCGAGGCCGGCCGCGGCGACAGGGTGGCGTTCCACTGGCGCGGGGAGGAGGGCGAGGAGCGCGACGTCACCTACGCCGACCTCCTGCGCGACGTGAAGCGCCTCGCCAACGTGCTCAAGGAGCGCGGCATCCAGCCGGGCGACGTCGTGGGGATCTTCCTGCCGATGATCCCCGAGGTCGCCGTGGCGATGCTCGCGTGCGCGCGCATCGGCGCGCCGCACAACGTGGTCTTCGGCGGCTTCTCGCCCGACGCCGTCAAGGAGCGCATGGAGTTCTCCGAGGCCAAGGGGCTGATCACCGTCGATTGCGCGCGGCGCAAGGGCAAGGCGGCGGACATCAAGCCGGCCGTCGACGCGTTCCTCGACGACGTGCCGTCGATCGAGACGGTCGTGGTGGTGCGCAACACCGGCGCCGACGTCCCGATGAAGGAGGGCCGCGATCTCTTCTACGACGAGGCGATCGAGGCGGCCGGCGAGGACTGTCCCGCGGAGCCGCTCGACGCGGAGCACCCGCTCTACGTGCTCTACACCTCGGGCTCCACCGCGAAGCCGAAGGGGATCCTGCACACGACCGGCGGCTACCTGACCGGTGTGGCGTGGACCACCAAGCACGTGTTCGACCTGAAGCCGGACGAGGACGTGTTCTGGTGCTCGGCCGACGTGGGCTGGGTCACCGGGCACTCGTACATCGTCTACGGGCCGTTGATGTGTGGGATGACGTCCGTGATGTACGAGGGCGCTCCGGACTACCCGGACAAGGACATCTGGTGGGAGCTCTGCGAGCGCTACGGCGTGACCGTCTTCTACACGGCGCCGACGGCGATTCGCGCGTGCATGAAGTGGGGCATCTCCCACCCGCAGAAGCACGACCTCTCGAAGCTGCGCCTGCTCGGCACGGTCGGCGAGCCGATCAACCCGAAGGCCTGGCTCTGGTACTGGAAGCTGATCGGCGGCGAGCGCTGCCCGATCGTCGACACCTGGTGGCAGACCGAGACCGGCCACATCATGATCACGACGCTGCCGGGCGCCCAGTACGCGAAGCCGGGGTCCGCGGGCAAGCCGCTGCCGGGGCTCGAAGCCGCGGTGCTGGACGAGGAAGGCAACGAGGTGCCCGCCGGGGAGCAGGGGCTGCTCGCGTTGCGCCGGCCCTGGCCGGGGATGCTGCGCACGCTGTTCAAGGACGACGAGCGCTTCAAGGAGACCTACTTCTCGAAGTGGGACGAGACCACGTACTTCGTGGGGGACGCCGCGCGCAAGGACAAGGACGGCTACTTCTGGATCGTGGGTCGCGTGGACGACGTGGTGAACGTCTCCGGCCACCGGCTGTCGACGGCCGAGGTGGAGTCGGCGATCGTGGCGCACCCGCGGGTCGCCGAGGCCGCGGTGATCGGCCAGCAGGACGAGGACACCGGTCAGTCGATCGCCGCCTTCGTGATCCTCGAGGGGGAGGACAGCGAGGGCGGCGAGGCGCTCGAGAAGGAGCTGCGCGAGCACGTGGCGCAGCGGATCGGAAAGCTGGCGCGGCCCAAGCGGATCATCTGGACGGCCGACGTCCCGAAGACGCGCTCTGGCAAGATCATGCGTCGCCTGCTGCGCGACATCGCTGAGGGACGCGAGCTGGGCGACGTGACCACGCTGCGAGAGCCGGGCGTGATGAAGGACCTCGAGGGTAAGTTCGCCGGCGAGGAGGAGTGATGCCCAACGGGTCCCGCCGATCGGCGGGGCCCGCGGGCTCAGGCAGTCCGCGCGCACTCGGCCGAGCCGAGTGCTTGCGGCTAGGATCGCGCCAATGCGCTACGTGATCACCGGAGGCTCCGGGTACATAGGGTCGCGGCTGGTCGACCTGCTCGAGCGTCGCGAGGACACCGAGAAGGTCGTGATCTGCGACCTCGCCCCGCCCAAGGGCGGCTACCGGCCGCGAACGGAGTTCGAGCGCGTGGACGTGCGCGACCGCGATGCCGTGACCTCCGTGCTGGAGCGGGTGCGGCCGGAGGTCCTGGTGCACCTCGCATTCATCCTCAACCCGTCCCACGACGAGCACTTCGCCTACGACGTGGACGTGAACGGCACGCACAACGTGCTCGAGGCCGCCGGCAAGGCGGGCACGCGGCAGGTGCTGGTGACCACGTCCGCGGTGGCCTATGGCGCGTTCCCGGACAACCCGGTGCCGCTGACCGAGGACGACCCCGTCCGCGGCGTGGCGCGCTTCTCGTACGCGCGCGACAAGACCGAGTCGGACCGCATCTGCCAGCTCTGGGCGGCCAAGTACCCAGAGCGCGTGATGACGATCGCGCGGCCGTGCATCGTGTTCGGCCCCAACGTGGACAACTACCTCGTGCGGCTGTGGACCAAGCAGCCGTTTGCGGTCGACGCCGGCACGATCGACAACCAGATCCAGTTCGTGCACGAGGAGGACGTGGTCGAGGGGATCACCGCCCTGCTGCTGGGCCGCCACGCGGGCGCGTTCAACGTGTCGGGCGACGGCCTCATGACGATGCGCGAGTGCTACGACCTGATCGGCACGCCGATCAGGCGGATGCCGCTGCGCCTCTACCGCGCCCTCGGCCGGGTCATGTGGCGACTGCGGCAGTCCGAGGCCCCTCCCGGGCAGATCGACTTCGCCCTCTACCCGTGGCTCGTCTCGAACGAGAAGCTGAAGCGAACGACCGGCTGGACGCCCAAGCACACGACCCGCGAGACGTTCGAGATCACGATGAGGGCGCACGGCAAGATGCCCCCCGCGCCGAGCAGCGGCCACGAAATCCCCACTGCTACGCTAGCCGCCTGACCAACGCCGCCCCGCAAGCTAAAGCCTGCGCTGCGGCGACCTCCCGGGCCGTTAGCTCAGCTGGGAGAGCGCCGGCTCGACAAGCCGGAGGTCACTGGTTCGAGCCCAGTACGGCCCATCCCCGATTCAGTCACGCACGGCCTCGCACTCTGGAGGCACAATTCAAGTGGTGGAGCCAAGAGTTGGACATAGGACAGACAACCTGCGGGGCCTTGCGAGGGCTGCCGCAGGAACCGAACTTGACGCACCGCTGACGCACGGCGGCGAGTGCGTCAAGTCGGACGGCCTTTACCACCAGTCCGGCGATACGCGGAGCGCCGAGTAGGGGACAATGAGCCCATGAGCGCCATTGCCCTCGGGCTGTTCTGGTCACTCATCGGGGCGGGGATGCTCGCGTGGGGTCGGCGCTCCCCCGTTGCGGCGGGCTTGCTCATGTTCTTCGCCGTTCCGTTACTTGGCGCCCCGCTGCTTGCGCTGCGGCTCTTCCGCATCTACCGCTCCGCGCCTGAGGATGAGTACGACAAGCTCCGCAGGGAGCGCGAGGAGCGCAAGGCCGGCTCGATAACCACCGGGCGTTTGGCAGTCACGCCCACAGAGCAACCTCTGAGGCTCTCCGGCGCCGTCAAGACCTGTTCGTAGACTCGTCTCATGTCCTACCCGGACAGTCTTTTCGTGGAGACGATGGACGACTTGCAGCGCCGGATTTCACCGGGCCTGCGCGCCTATGACGTACTGATGGGAGCGGGCCTCCTGAGAAAGCTGATCCTGGACGGCGGCGAGTCGCTGTGGGTCCAGGCGAATCGCAACCGGGGAATGACCATCCGCTACCACGTCGTGGCGCCGAGCGAGCTGGAGCGGGCGACGATGACGATTGGTCCGATGGAGTTTTGCTCGATCGGGGACGGGCTCGACCCCGAGACGACGATGATCCCGTCCGACATCCCCACGGACATGCCCTTGGACGAATTCCTGGCCGCCGCGCGATGGTGGCGGAGGGACACGAGCTTTCCGTGGGTGACGTGATCCGGGTGGCAGCGAACGCCTCCGGCGCCGTCCACCTCGGGGCCGGCCGGGGCGAGGCGCAGAAGGCGCTCAAGCGCGTGAACGAGCAGATCATCGTGGGCAATCACCCGGCGGTCGTGCAGACGCTGCCGGCGATCGGGCGGGTGGTCCACCGCGCGCTCACGCCGCTGGCCGAGCGCGTGCGCAGTGAAGTAGGCATGTCGCAGAACTGAGCATGGCGGTCCAACCCGAACTTGAGCTGCTGGTCGAGCTGTCGGAGGCGTACTTCACCACGGACGGGACCATGGGCAAGCGGGCTCGGATCGAGCGGTTCAAGCACAGCGGCGGCGCGACTATTCGCCACCACGCTTGGGAGCACGGCAAGCCGATTGACGACGAGGAGCTGGAGTTCCTCCAGAGCGCCGGCTTTGTCGATGTGGATTACATAGGTGAGTACGCCGACGCGATCCGCGTCACGCCCGAAGGTCAGAAAATGGTGCAGGGCGTGAAGCGTCTCCAGGACGACTCGGAGCCCGAGGAGGGCGCGGCGGTCTCGCTGGAGTGGGAGGCGGTCGCCCGGCCGGTTCTGGAGGCGGCGTACCAAGCGTGGGCCGCGCGCGGCGCGCCCAGCGAGGGCATCCCCACACCGGCCATCGCGAGGCATCTTGGGCGTGCTGACGATGACCCGGAGACCTTCCGGGCGGTGGCGCTGCTCGAACAGCGGGGCTACCTCGACGCGCCGTCGCCACTCGGTACGGAAACTGGCCCGGTGCTGGTCACCGTGACCGCGCTCGGGCTGGAGGTCGTCGGCGGCTGGCCGGCGACCACGGCTGAGGCAGCATCCGCCGCGCTGCTCGCCGCGCTCGACCGCGAGATTGCTGAGACCGACGAGCCCGTGAAGCGCGGCAAGCTGGAACAACTGCGCGACGCCGCCACTGAGGTTGGAACCAGCGCGCTCGCGCAGGTGCTCGGGCACATCCTCAAAGGCCAGCTCTAGGGCGGACAGGCGGCGCCGGCCGGCTCGGACAGGCGCCCCGGCACCCGGACGGTGCTCGGACACCTTCCCGGACAACTCGCGCAGCCGGACACGTTCGAGCTGTGGAGAAAATCGGCGGGCCGGGACTCAAAGCCGACCCGCGTTGTCGAGAGAAAATCTCGACGGCGGGCCATATATATGAGTCCGTCACGCAAAAGCCCGATCCCTCCCCTGTCCCCCCGGCCGGCCTACGATTTTGCGGCGTTCTCGCGTCCGCTGGAGGGGCGTTCGGGGTGGCCAGCTCTTGCGCCTCAGCTCAGCTCCAGGACAGGCACAGCCTCGCTAAGCCCGGGGGGTTTTCCTTTAGTGACCTTCGTACCACCGATCCGTTGCTCGCCCTGCGATCCCGCTCGTGGTGCGGGACGACAGGGGTGGGGCCACCCGGGGGACACCGAAGGTAGGCGCACATCCAGACGCACGAGGGCGGAGGAGGCGGTGGTGGTCGAGGATTGACCAGTGACACGCACTGGTCGCGGAGCTGCGCATTGTCCTCGCGCGCGCGTTGCGAGGGGCGACTCCCGAGAACTAGTAGACACCGCCAGAAGTTCTGACCGGAATTCTTGAAGGAGAGCTGGCGTCCGCGCCGAATCTCTGCGGCATGGCACGCCCAGCCCGCGACAAGATCGAGCTCAGCGACGAGGACCGCTCGGAGCTTGAGCGGATCGCCCGCGCGGAGAAGCGCCCCTGGCGCGAGGTCCAGCGGGCAAGGATCGTTCTCTACGCGGCCGAAGGCAAGACCGACGTTGAGATCGCGGCGCGGCTCGACACCTCGGCGGGGATCGTCGGCCGCTGGCGAAGGCGCTTTCATGAGCAGCGCCTGGAGGGGCTCAAGGACCGACCGCGCGCGGGGCGCCCGCGCCGTTTTCCCCCCGGAGCAGGTCGCCGAGGTGAAGGCGATGGCTTGCGAGCTGCCCGCCATCCACGGCCTCCCGCTCTCGCGCTTCAGCCGCGCTGAGCTTCACCGTCTCGTGGTCGAGCGGGGGGTCAGCGAGGCCTCGGCGTCGACGATCTGGCGCTGGCTGGCGGAGGATGCGATCAAGCCCTGGCAGGTGCGCTCGTGGATCTTCCGCCGCGACCCCCACTTCCGCGCCAAGGCAGGCAGGGTGCTCGACCTCTACGCGCGGCGCTTCGAGGGCCGGCTGCTTCATCCCGGCGAGTTCGGATCTCGGCCGACGAGAAGTCCCAGCTGCAGGCCCTTGGCCGCCGCCACCCGACCGTCGCCGCCGGGCCGGGGCGCCCGATGCTCTGCGAGTTCGAGTACAAACGGGGCGGCACGCTGGCCTACCTCGCCGCTTGGGACGTCCACCACGCCCGCCTCTTTGACCGGGTCGAGCCGAAGACCGGGATTGAGCCCTTCGGGCGACTCGTCGAGCAGGTGATGACGAGCGAGCCCTACGCCTCGGCCAAGCGCGTTTTCTGGGTCGGCGACAAACGGCTCCTCGCACGCGGGGCGCGCCTCGATCGAACGGTTGGAGGGCAAGTGGCGCAACCTGCGCCTGATCCACCTGCCAGTCCATGCCTCCTGGCTGAATCAGGTTGAGCTCTACTTCTCGATCGTCCAGCGCAAGGCGCTCACCCCGAACGACTTCGGCTCCCTGGAGGAGCTCGGCGAGCGCCTGATCGCCTTCGGCCGCCGCTACCGCGAGATCGCCCGTCCGTTCGAATGGACGTTCGCGCGCCGAGACCTCGAGCGCGTGCTCGAGCGCGTCGAGACCCAACAGCAGCCCGTGCTGCGGCTGGTCGCCTGAGCCTCGTCAGGCCGGCAGCAGAATCCCAGCCGGGGTTCGGGCGGCGCCGACCCGCACCGCGACGGCCTCCAGCAGACCGGCACGAAGGAGCTGGCGAGAATCGCTTCCCAGGTCGATGAGCGCAGCGTCCGCGAGCCTCGCGTCAATCGCCTGGGCCTGCGCCTGGGCGATCACCGCGCGGGCGAGGCGAGCCCGCTCGCTCGGCGTGTCGATCGCCACTACCGCGGCGTCCAGCAGCTCCGGGTCGGGATCGTCGTCGGCGACCGCATCGCAGAGACGATTGAGCTCGGGAGAGAGCAACTTCGGCAGCTCGACCTGCAGAGACAGGTCCGCGGCGGGCAGCTCCCACAGCTCCTCGAAGAGATCCAAGAGCTCGGCATCCGAGAGCCGCCGAAGCTCGCCTGCGGCCTCCCTCGACGCGTGGGCGAGGAAGGCGCGCGCGAGACTCTCCTCCGACGGTCCGCCCCGGACGCCGCAGCAGCGCTTCACCTTACGACCGGAACCACAAGGACACGGCTCGTTGCGCCCGACCTTTGCCACGAATCGGATCGTGGCGCGCCGGCCGGTCGGAAAGCCGCGACCGGCTACGCACCGAACTTACGGACGGCTCTACTAGGCGATCGGGATCACGGCGAGCTGCGTCCGGCGGACTGTGCCGGTGCCGTGGGCGTCGAGGCGGACGCCGTGGCGGAGGCGGGCTGTCCGGGCTGCTGCTCCTGAGCCTTCGGCCGTGAGGAACGAGGTCGGCTCGTGGCTCTGGTGGATCAGGACGCGCGCGGTGCCGGTGCCCACGACGTAGGCGAAGAGCGCGTAATGCCGTGGGCGGGCTGCCAGGGCAATCCAGGTTCTTTCAAGGGCCGGTGCGTCGGCCTGCCAGAGCTACCCGCATGTGGCAGGAACTGCAGCTATCAGGGGGTGTCAGATCCGGCGCTAACTACGAGGTCCGTGCCGCGATCGCGTGGGAGAGCGAACTCGGCTCGGAGATGGTGACTACGAACCAGGATTGAGCGAAGAGGCTGTGGACGCGACCATCCGTGAGGTCGAGATGCTCGGGCAGCAGACCGTGGGGTCCATTTCGATCAAGGCTCGCTCAAGGTCGGAGGCTCCCGCGGCACCCGACGACCTGCTCGGCCTGCGGCTCGCACCAGTATTCCAGGCGAACGGCAACGCCGTCCGCGACGGCGTAGACGGCGACCGCGCGGTCCGCTTGCCGCAGTGCCCCGCGCGGCACCGAGAATTCGAAGCCCAGAGCCTCACCTGACCCGGAGGGTCCCGCGACATCAGGCCGGCTGACTGATGGCACACCGGCATAGACGAGACGCCGACCGGCGAAGCCGACGACCCTCGCGACCGGCCGGCGGCGGACGTGCGCCCATCCGCTCAGTTGGAGCATTCCTCCAGGCGCGAACTGGGAGGCGTCTACGATGCCTTCGACGCCTTGCTCCCGAATTGGGATGGGAGCTCCTACGGCCGGGACAAGACGCTGTCTTTCCAGGCGGTAAGCATGCGGTCCGCTGAGCCGGTCTAAGGCGTAGACCGCCACCTCCAGCCGTCGGATCCCGGCGAACTCTCGTTCGTCGACCTTGACCAGGCCGGGCGGTGTGGGCAACGGCACCCCCGGCTCGCCAATTGGCGAGGCGGCCACCACGACCAATCGCGACGAGCCGAGCGCCGTCTTCCATTCCGCTGGATCCATCACGAACCTGGCAGCGTGCGTTCGACGGTAGTAGAGGCGCAGGGAGCGGTCCAGGTTGTTGGCGTCGAGGCCCGGATCGGGGTAGAGCACTCGGTCGCCTCGGCCTGTGACCTTGTCGACGAAGTGCGCGGCTTCGACGTAGTCGGGACGCGAGAAACGGATGTCTTCGGCTTTCAACGCACCAATCACTACGGCAGTCGCGGCCAGCGCCACAGGGACGACTGCCCGTGGCCAACCGGGCCGCACGAGTGCCCACCCCAGAACTAGGGCCGCGAACGGAAGGGAAGCAATTAGGTTGCGGGGGAAGAGGAATAGGTCATCAGAGACCAGCGAGTAGATGAGGACGGCTGCGGGCGTGATCGCGGCGAGAATCGACAACAGCCCTGCCGGGCTGCGCGCCTTAGACCGGATGGAACCATCGCGCGTCCGGGTGCCGCCCAGAACCCCGAGGGTGACCGCGCTCGCGAGGAGTATGAGCGCGGCAACACCCGGCACAGCTTCCGGTTTCAGGAACGGCAAGCCGATCGTCCAGCTGACGACCGCGCCCGGATAAGTGATGCCGAGGATGGTCGCCACCTGGCTGTAGGCTTCGAGTTGCTCGCCCTTCACCGACGGCAGCCATGGCAGGAACGTCGCCGCCGCGAAGGCGGCGGAGAACAACACCTCCCGCCGCGCTGCGGGGCGCGCCCATAAAGCCCACAACACCTCCGCACCCACAACGAAGACGCCGGTGTAGTGGGTGTAGATAACGGCGCCGAGGGACAGTCCCCAGGCAACCCACCAACGGGTTCCACCGCGCTGCAGCGCTGCCAGAAGGCACAGTGCTGACAGCGCGCAGAAGAACATCAGGGCCGCGTACGGCCGCGCCTCCACCGAGTAGTAAATCGCGAACGGGCTGAGAGATACGAACCCTGCGCCCGCCACACTCGCCCAGCGTCCAAGAGCTGAGACTCCGAGGAGGTAGACGAGCGGGACCGTCGCGGTGCCGAGCGCGATGGAGGGAAGCCTCAAGAGGGCTGGATCGTTGCCGAGCGCGGAAGTCAACCGCGCGAGGATGAAGTACAACGGAGGTGAGTTCTCGATCCCCTCGCTGACGGCGTTTAATACCCCTATCAGGCTCTTGCCGTGAATGTCGTCGTATGCGAGCTGCTCGTCGCCCCAGAGTCCCTGATTGACGAGGCGAACTCGAAGTCCAAGGCCAGCCGCCGCTAGGACGAAGACGACCAACGGCGCGGGTCGAACTCTGACTGAGGAGCGTTCCCAAAGTGTTCGCGCCCTGCACAAGCGGATCAAGTTACTGTGCGCGGTCTACACGCGCCACTTAGGCGTGCCAGTCCTCGAGAGGCGCACCAGGCAACGCGCGCGCGACTACCTAATCGCTCGAGCTGAGGCTAGGGCTAGAGGCGAGACCGATACCCGAAACCGACCTACGAGAGTCGCGCGGCGAGCTCGCTACCGAGCCCGCTGCCGACGGCCTCGACGGACGTCCGTCGCCGCGGTCCGACCCGCTTGTGCTGCATGACGGCCACCGATCGGAAGCCCACCTTCTCCACGGCACGCCTCGACGCCGTGTTGGACGTCTCGATCTTGGTCACGATCGCCCTGAATCCCCTGCGCTCGAGCTCGTCACCGATCAGCGTCCAGGCTGCCGGCGCGATTCCCCTGCCGCGCGCAGCCGGCGACGTGACCGAGTCTTCGAGGCAGGCGGCCCCGGGAGGAAGCGACAGCGTGCCACCGGAAGCGGCCATCACGGGGGCGGCGTGCAGGAAGGTGAAGCACGCGAACAGCGGCTGGTCGCCCTCGAAGGCGAGCCATACGTCGTTGCCGCCCGCGAGGCATTGGCGGGCCTCCTCCGGATCGCGTCCGAAGCTGGCTAGAGCGTCGACCTGGCATACGTCCGCGCTCACGAGCCGGACGCCTTCAGGCAGGTCCCGCCGCGGCCGCTGCTCATCCAGGTCGCACTGGTACCAGACGTGCTCCTCGCGGAGATACGCGAGCTTGCGTATCCGAAGCGCCGCGGTTCGGGCCGTTTCAACGGGACCGTCCCTGCGGAGGCGATTCCAGATCCTGACGCTCACAAAGCCACGCTAGGACCGCAGTGTAAGGCCTGCGTAAGAGCCGCCCTTAGCGCGCGTTCGAGGGAGGTTCGGGCGAGTTTTCCGTGCATATCGAGCAGCAACCTGCTCGCCTTTCACGGCGACGGACCAGGGCTTCGTGCCCCCCCCCGCGTGGTGCTGCCGGTCGGCTTCGGCGGGGACGCCATCAGACCGTTTTCCGCGCCTTCGCGGCTCGTTGTCATCGGTTAGTGTCGGCCGGACCCCGAGCCACAGAGGACCGCCATGAGCGTGCTCATCCGTTTCACCCCGCCGTCGTTGACGGCCGCGCAGTACGACGAAACCATCCGCCGGCTCGAGGAGGCCGGCGACTGGCCGCCGGACGGGCTCGACTACCACGTCTGCTTCGGCTCGGACGGGAAGCTTCGCGTCAGCGAGATCTGGGACTCCCGGGAGCAGCTCGACGCATTCGGGGAGCGGCTCATGCCCTTGCTCTCCGAGCTCGGGATCGATCCCGGCGAACCGGAGCTCGTCGACATCCACAACATCATCAGGCGCTAGACGCCTGGCGCAGAAAGCAGTGCCAGGGCGCCGGTCGCGGGCCCACCTCGCGTCCGTGCATGACCGGGAGCGTCTGGAAGTCGCCGTGTCTGCGCCGACGTGCCCGCTCCTGCGTGATACTGGGCGCCGCATGGACAAGCGACGGCTGACGACGGCGCTGGCGAAGTACCTGTTCAACCCGCTCGTCCGAGCGTTCTTCCGCCTGGGCGTGGCGGCGCCGGGCACGGCGATCCTGGAGACGATCGGCCGCAAGTCGGGCCGGCCGCGGCAGACGCCCGTGACCAACGGGCTGGCCGGCGACGTCTTCTGGATCGTCACCGAGCACGGGCGGCGCGCCGGCTACGTGCGCAACATCGAGAAGAACCCGCGCGTGCGCGTGAAGGTCGGACGGCGCTGGTGGCGCGGGACGGCCGTGGTGATGCCCGGCGACGACCCCCGAGAGCGCCTCAGGGCGATCACCCGAGGCCGGCCGTCGGCCCGGCTCAACACGGCCACGGTCCGGCTGATGCAGACCGAGCTGCTGACGCTGAGGATCGACCTCGACCCCGACGGCTGAGGCGGCTACCCCGCGCCGGGCACGAGGCGTAGGACGACGGGCGTGCCGCCGAGGATCAGTGGGATCCTGGCCGGGGTGGTCCAGCGCTGTTGCTCGGAGTCGCTGATGACGGGGTCGTAGCGCTGGGCCAGCGCGATTGCCTGGCCGGGGACGACGTCGACCGCGTCGGGGGTGGGGTTGAGGTCGGTCCGGGCGACGCGGTCCCAGACGCTGACGTCGCGCCAGAGCACGAGCGCGTAGGAGCCGTCGGCGGAGCGCAGCAGCAGCTGGCGCAGGTCGGGGGGTGCGCTCTCGAGTCCGAGCCGCAGGCCGCCCGGCGCGGCGACGGGGGCGAAGTTCGCGTCGACCGTCCGGAGCAGGTTGCGCAGCGCCAGGAAGGCGGGCTTGGGTGTCAGATCGGCGCGCAGCAGCCCGAACCTGTTCTCGAATCCCGAGACGTTGTTCCAGGGGTCGGCGAGCTGGTAGATGTAGGTGCGTTCGAAGCCGTAGCGGAAGGCCTCGAGCGCGAGCCTCGGGGTGTAGATGCCGATCGCGCGCTCGGAGGTGCCGTAGTGCCCGCTGGTGGTGCCGGCATCGGAGTGGTAGCCGGCTTCGGTGGCGACGATCTGCTTGCCGCCGGAGGTGATGTTCGCGAGCCGGCGCACATCGTCGATGTTGTTCAGCGGCGTGCCGCCGCCGGGGTAAGGGTGCGAGTTGCCCCGGTCGACGAAGGCCGACAGGTCGCCCAGGGCGGCGGGTGAGGCAGGGTTCGCGAGGGCCGGGCCGAGCACCGTGAGCTGCGAGAGCGCCGGGTCGCTCTTGACGGCCGTCCAGAGATGCTGCTGGTAGCTGCGCGTCTTCGCGATCCACTGCGAGTCGCCCTGCTGGTCGGGCTCGTTGGGCGCCTCGACCGACACGACCGCGTCGCGCAGGCGGCTGCGGATGACCGCCAGGTTCTCGTCCATGCGCGCCGTCCCCGAGCCGAGGTCGGTCGAGATGATGTTCGCGCGGATGCCGCCCGCGCCAAGCCGCTGGAGCCGTGAGATCCACTCCTCGCAGGTCGGGCACAGCCCGTCGCGCACGTAGCGCACACCAAGCTCATGGAGCCTCATCTGAACGGCGTCGAAATTCGCATAGGCCGGCGTGTCGGACCAACCGATGTGCGTGTTCACGCCCACCGAATCCCCGAAGGCGCGAGCGGACTGCGCGGCCACGAAGGGCTCCTCGGGGTAGGACGAGCCGCCGGACGGATCGGGGCCGGGCAGGCCCGATCCGGGCGGATACTGCTGGCAGGCCGCGAGTGCAGTTGCGGCGAGGACGCTGAGTATGGCGGCAAGAGAGCGCATGGGTACGCGTCGACCGGTCGGCGATCCCGCCGCCGGACTTGAGCCCGGCCGCCGAGCGCCGAACATCCGTCCAGGCCCGGGCCGCAAGGGCCGTTGCGTGGCGTCGCCGGGGCCGCCTACGTTGCCGTCGGCGATGCTGCGGGTGGATAACAGAGCGGGCTATACGACCGAGGGCACGTGGCTCTGGAAGCGACACCGCTTCGAGGCCCGCAA
>JACCSF010000144.1 GCA_013813135.1 Thermoleophilaceae bacterium
GGCCTGCTGCGCGAGCTCGGCGCGCCCGGCCGCCCGGCGCCTCGCACGCCCGGTGAGCTGACGCGCCGGGAGAGCGAGGTGCTCGAGCTGCTGGCCACCGGCCTGTCAAATCCCGAGATAGCCGAGCGCCTCGTGATCAGCCCCAAGACGGCCGAACACCACGTCGGCCGAGTGCTCGCCAAGCTTGGCGTCCGCAACCGCGCCGAGGCCGCGGGCTACGCGGCGCGCACGCGGGCCGAGGGCGGCACGTTGTAGTTGAGCCGGAAGACGTTGTCAGGGTCCCAGCGGTCCTTGACCTCGACCAGCCGCGCCCAGACGGGATTGCTGTAGGCGTCGCGGATCCGCTGCTCCGGCTCGTCCTGCAGCGAGTTGACGTAGACCCCACCGGTGCTGTGGGGCGTCAGCGCGTCGAACACGCCGCGCGTCCACTCGATTTGTTCGGCGTCGTCGCCCTCCCACCAGGACCCGACCACCCATAGGAGCCGGTATGCGTTGCGATGCACGAACGCCGTGCTTTCCGGCGCGACGCGCTGAATCGCACCGCCCATGCGCGCAGTGATGATCAGCGACATCGGCGAGGGCACGCCGGAGTGCAGCTCGACCATCCGCTGGATCGCCGCATCCGGCAGCTCGGCGAGCCAGTGGCTCTTGGAGTAGTTGCGCATCCCGTGTGGCGCGGTGGGGTCGAGCATCTCCTGCGCGCCGATCACCGGCATCCGCCCGAGCATGTCGAGCGACGGTGGGCCGAACTCGCGGAGCGGGCGCAGCACGCGCTCGCCCTCATCGGGATCGCCCGCGTAGACGATCCCGATCGCGAGGGCGGGCTTGCCCTGGAGCTCCTCGGGGAACGGCGGCTCGGGCGGGACGGTCATGAATGTCTCGTAGACCGTCAGGTCGTGCGGCGCCTCGTCCATGAAGTCGCGTGAGAAACGCAGGACCTCGCCGGCGCGCTCGAGCGGGTGCAGCAACATTCCCGCCAGTACCTCCGGCCCGTGCTCGCAGAGCTCGAACTCGAATTCGGTGACGATGCCGAAGTTGCCGCCGCCGCCGCGCAGACCCCAGAACAGGTCAGGGTTCTCCTCGTCGGACGTGCGCACGACGTCGCCGTCCGCCGTCACGACGCGGGCGGCACGCAGGCGGTCGATCGCGAGGCCGTAGCGGCGCGTGATCCAGCCGATCCCGCCGCCGAGCGTCAGGCCCGCCACCCCGGTGTGCGACACGTGGCCGTAAGGGATCGCCAGGCCGTACGGTCCCGTTGCTCTCGCCACGTCGCCGAGCAGCGCTCCGCCGCCCACGCGGGCGCGGCGGGTCTGCGTGTCGACCTCGACGCGGTTGATCGCCGAGAGGTCGATGGTCACCCCACCGTGCGACATCGAGTGACCCTGCATGCTGTGTCCGCCGCCACGCACGGCGATATCCGCTCCCTGGTCGCGGGCGCGCAGGAGCGCCTCGGCGACCTCCGCGTCCGTGCGGGGTCGGGCAATGGCCGCCGGGCGATGGTCGACCGAGCCGTTCCAGAGGGCGCGCGCCGCCTCGTAGCGCTCGTCCTGCGGTTCGATCGCTTCACAACTCAGGCTATCGGTGACGCTCATGGCTCTCCTCTGCTCGTGTGCAGGGCGAGCTTGCGCGATTGCCGAGCCCAATACGTCGGGGAGTTCCCCTATCTGCGCCCTGGTTTGATCCCGGCTCATCGCCCCTTCGTCGCAACCCAGGACGCCTTCGACCTCGTCGGTCGGCGGCGGCCAACGCACAGCCGTTCTCGGTCCATGCTGGAGACTTCTGCCCTGGCCTGGAGTGCCTGTTCCCTCATGAAGGCGGGAGCGCCGGCAAACGCCGCTCCCACGCCCGCCTTGGACGAGACGCAGTCGTCGGCGCCGGCTCCGAACCCGCGCCTGCATTGCGCGCAGGAGCAAGCGTGTCCCCACGAGCCGGCGTAGCCGGCGAGGCCAGGACGTGGGGACCGGAGAGTTCAGTCGTCTCTGGTGGGTCGGGCGAGGTCGCGTGGACGAGTCGGTCGATCATGGCGGCGGCGACGACGTCGCCCAACCTCCACGTCCAGCACCCGTTCCGCCCCGGCTCGATCACAAAGACCGAGCCAGGCTCGACGGCCTCCCGGACGCCTCCGCCAAGCGGGGGTCAATTTCGGCCGGCGGAGGGCGGTCAGTGTTCACCCGGCGCCGACACCTCCGGGCGCCGCCGCGACCATCGGACGCCCTCCAGAATGACCACGGATCTACCCCGAGTTAGCCCGAATGTACCCCGAAACGGCGTATTCCCCGGTATTTCCAAGTCTGAATAAAGCGCTCATTTGCAGGTGCTTCCGTCTGTCCTCGTCTCCGCGAGCGGAATCAGTAATCCGCGTGTCGGGGGTTCGAGTCCCTCCTCCGGCATCCCCGCAGCACCCTCGCTTTCCGCGCCTTTGCAGGCGATTCGCGCGGATCCGGGAGCGCCAGGTACGCGTTGAGGCGCTCGGGCCGGGTCGTGTTGCTCCGGCTGCGGCAGGAGCTTCGTGTAGCGCTGGACCATCTGCAGGTCCGAGTGGCCCATTACTCCATCAGCTACTTGAGCGTGTAGCCGACCACCATCAGGGACGGGGCGTACGTGTGGCGGCACTCGTGCAGCGTGATCCGCTGCTGCGCTATGCCTTGACGTAGGCTCGCGCGCGAAACTCGCCCCCCGATCATGGCCGTTGCGCGTGAGGCCTTGTCTGGCAGCGCGTGCGCGGGAAGGACCGGGGCATGACCGGCGAGCGCATTCCCGCCATCGTCCTCGCGGCACTCGCGTGCGGCGCGGCCACGGTCGTGCTGGTCGCCTCGAGCGACCACCTGGAGGCCAAGGCGGTAACCCGGTCGAAAGCCGGGACGGCTCAGCGTGGGCCGACCGCACTACTTCCTCGCCACCACCTGATAGTTCTTCGGCAATCCCTGGCCAACGAACTTGAACCTGAGATCAAGCTTCGCAAGCCCGTCGGCGACGCGGCGCCCCGCGCGCTTGGAGACCTTCGCAGCCAACGCCAACGTCAGACCTGTGAGGCCGCCGCCGTAGTCCTCGGCCGACGAGGGAAGGCACTTGCTCATCACCCGCGCCTGATAGCTCAGCGTGCCGAGGTAACCCTCCATCCAGTCGATCTTCAGTACCTCGAACCCCGCGCTTTCCAACAGGTGGCGCAAGCCGAATTGCGTGTAGCGGAAGAAGTCATAGGGCCGCTCGTGCTCCGCATAGAAGAGCGGGGCGGTGAGCCACAGAGTGCCTCCGGGTTTGAGGACACGGTGGAGTTCCGCCAAGACCTTCGCGGGTTCTGGGACGTGCTCGAGAACCTGGGTGAGTACGACATGATCGAACCGTGCGTCGTCGACAGGGATCTCGGCGAGGTCACAGACGTAGTCCGGTGCGGTGTACTTCTTGCCCTTGACGGCGAGGAAGTCCGCGGTCTCGTAGCCGGCATGAGCGAAAAGGCCCCGGTAGGGAGCACGCCCGGCCCCCGCGTCCAGAACCAGTTCACCCGGCTGAACGGCTTGCCCAGCGCCGGCGAGGAAGCCGTAGAGATAGGAGCGGCTGCTGTTGCCGCGCGCGCTGTAGACCCCCATGGCCTCGAAGCATCCCGGAAACGCACTCCGCGCGGCGCCCGTTCGGCGAGGATGAGGCTCACGAGAGCTTGGCTAGACTGCCTCGCCTCTCGTCGCGGCCGCCCGGTCGACTCAAGGCAGAAGCGGTCTATGACTGAATCACGCAGGCGCGGCTTCAAAGAGAAGGGATCCCACGCGACACGCCGGCTACGGCGCCGGATCGCGCGGTGGGCCGCCCCCAGCGTCGAAGCCGAGCTACGAGATACGCAGCGTGAACTCCGCGCGGCCCGCAAGCGGCTTGGCAGGACTCGTGCGCGGGCGCGCCGGCTCAGCGCGGAGCTCTCCGAGGCGTCCTACGGGCTGCCGCCGGAAGTAGAGACCACCATCTCCCGGGCACGCGAGGAGCACCTGACGTATCTCGACGCGCCCAACCTGCGCGTGCTCGCCTCGATCGTGCTGGACATGGAGAACCGCAAGCTGCCCGGCCTGATCATCGAGGCGGGCACGGCGCGCGGCGGTTCTGCGATCGTCATGGCCGGCGCGAAGTCGATTCAGCGACCGATGAAGGTCTACGACGCCTTCGGGATGATCCCGCCCCCGACCGAGCACGACGGCCCGGACGTGCATGCTCGGTATCAGCGGATCGTCAGCGGTCAGGCCGGCGGCGTCGGCGGCGAGACCTACTACGGGTACCGCGACGACCTCCTTCAGGAGGTGGCCGCCTCGTTCGGCCGACTCGGGCTTCCCGCTGCCGAGCACAACGTCGAGTTGATCAAGGGGCTGTTCGAGGACACCGTCGACCTCGACGAGCCGGTGGCGTTCGCCCATCTCGACGGCGACTGGTACGAGTCAACGATGACGTGCCTGACCCGGATCGCTCCGCTGCTGGTCCCGACGGGCCGCATCGTGCTCGACGACTACTTCACCTGGTCCGGGTGTCGCGCCGCGGTCGACGACTACCTCAGCGACCGCGACGGATTCCGCCTCGAGCGCCGCACGAAGCTGCACATCATCCGTGAATAATCCCGGCCGATGCCGAAAACCGCGCGCCGCCTAGCCCGCCGCTATCTGCCCCACGCCGTGCGCCGGGCAGTGGTCGCGCTGCGGCCGGGCAGAGGAGAGAGGCCGCGCGACCGCGAGGATCACCGGCAGCAGAGCGAACCTCGCGAACAGCGCCGGCAGAAGAGCGCCCCTCCCGAGCCGCCGTACCAGGAATCGCTGATCCGGTCGCTGGAGCGCGGCAAGAGCCTCGACGAGGCCCTCATCGCTCAGGTCCGGTCCCTGAACGCCGCCAAGGAGCACGAAAGGGCCCAGGCCATCGCGGAATCGCTGCGTGAGCACCCGGAGACGAGGACGCTCGGCCATCTCGCGGCGGGCATCGTCGCGTTTCGACGCGGCTTCGTGGAGCTCGCGTGGGAGGAGCTTCGCCCGGTGCCGCGTGAGGCGTGGGCGAGGTTCTCCCCGGCGGAGTACGTCCGCTCCGGGCTCGTCGTCGCGCCCGAGGACGCGCTCCGGCAGGTCCGCGAGCTGGTGGCCGACGATCCTCCGGAGCTGCAGGCAAAGAGCTGGTTCGAGGTCCTGGCTCCCGTGTTCGGCTTCGGAGCACAGGATCTCGCCCGGGACGTCTTCGAGATCTTCGATCGACACGTGCGAGGCGATTCCCCGCTGTGGCGCCATGCCGAAATGCACCGGGACTGGATGCGGCCCTGGATCGCCTCCGACGCCGACTCACCCTCGGCGCCGAGTCCGGCCCGTGGGCGCCGGACCTTCGCGATCATGGACTACGGCCACCCGTCCGCGACCAAGGCGTCGGCGAACATCGGCGACCACCTCCAGAGCATCGCCGCGCTGGGACACCTGACCCGGCATCAAGGCGTCCGCTTCCATGGCCGCGGCGAGCTGGTGGACCTGCTGACACGGCTCAGCAGGCGGACGCGCCCGGACCTGCAGCGCCACGACGTCGAGGCGGACCTCGAGGTCATCACCGTGCATCGGGACGCCTCGATGTACGAGGCGATCCCGGAAGACACGTGGGTGCTGTGCTTCGGCTGGTTCATGCATGCGCTCTTCCGCATGCGTCACGGCTTCCCGCTGCACCGGAACCTGCGCCCGATCTTCGTTTCGTTTCACTGCAACAAGCGAGATCTCCTCACGCCGGAGGCGGTGGCGTACCTGAAGCGGTACGGACCGGTCGGATGCCGAGACTGGACGACCGTCTACCTGCTCCTGTCGATCGGGGTGCCGGCGTTCTTCTCCGGCTGCCTGACCACGACCATCGACACGGTGTTCCCGGACCTGACGGAGGGACCGGCCGCCGACGCGCCGACCGCATACGTGGATGCCGCCGCGGAGGACGTGCCTCCGGGGGGAATCACGTACAAGCACAGTCAGGAAGCGGTTCGGCGCCGCTCGTTCGTCGTCAACGTCGATCGCGCGGTCGATCTTCTCGAGACGTACCGGCGTCGGCATCGCGGCGTCGTCACGTCACGGCTCCACTGTTATCTCCCGGCCCGATCCGTGGGCGTGGATGTCGACTTCCGGCCGAAGAACCGCTCGGACATCCGGTTCGACGGGCTGATCGGCCTCCCGGACGCGGCCTTCGGCGCGATGCGCGACGGCCTGCGCGAGAAGCTCGAGAGCGTCTTCACCGCGATCCTGACCGGACGGCCCGAGGCGGAGGTATATGCGCTGTGGCGGGAGATCACGGCTGCCGATGTGACCGCCGCGGAGGAGCGCCGGAACCGCGAGAGCCGGCTCGCGCCGGTGTCCGCCGGCCTCGAGGGGAGGCTGCAGGCCGTCGCGTCGAGGGCAGTCGAGCACGTGGGCGCGTCGGATCGGCCGGCGGGCGACCCCGTCCACTGCGCCGTGGTCCTGCCCAAGCGGGGCGGGCTGAGCCTCTCGGTCCTGATCGCGTCGCTCCTCGATCATGCCTCGCGCCGGCTGCACGTCTGGGTTCTCGCGCGCGACGGGACCGACGCGATCGAGCAGCGACTGCTCGATCGCTTTCCGCAGGTCACTCTCGCTTGGGTTCCGATTCGTGGACTCGCGCGCGGTCTTCGCACACCCTCGGGAGAGAAGCCTGACGCCGGCCGCTTGATCCGGCTGCTGCTGACCGACGTCCTCGTGGGGGTCGACCGCGTGGTCCTGCTCCCCATCCCTTCGGTGGCGACGGCCGACATCGCGGAGCTCGCGGACCTGGATCTCGGTGCGGACGCCGTGGCAGCGCCGACGACGCTCGCCACGGCCGACATCAGTGGCTTCGGAGTCATCCATGCGGCCGCGGCCCGCCTCGGGGACATGGACCAGGCCGCCGCGGCGCTGCGTCGTAGAGCCCACGCGCGTCATCGGTTCGACTTCAACTCGTTCACCACCGACCTGCTGGTGCTCGATCTCGAGCGGCTGCGCCGCGACCGATTCGGCACTCAGGCACTGGCGCTCGTGGAGGAGTTCGGGCTCGATGACCTGGAGGCGCTGCACTACCTCCTGGGTCCCGCGCGGGCCAGCGTCCCCAAGCGCTGGGCGGTGGTTCCGACGCAGACCCGCGAGCGGGGCCCGGGGCTCATCTACTGGGCCGACCGCGTCAAGCCGTGGCAGCCGGAGCTCACGCCCGAGCGCGAGCGGTGGCGACGGCGCGCGGCCGCCTTCAGCGCGCCGGGCTGACCGCCTCCTGCGTCGCTCGCGCCGGCCGGACCAGCGCGTGCGGTCTTCCCAGGTCGGCCTCCCACGACGAGTTCCGCCACGTGAGGCGAAGGCGCAACCAGACGGCGTCGGAGGTGCCCCCGCCGGGGAGTCCGGCGATCTTCGTGACGGCGCGGATCGCGAACTCGTTCTCTTTCCGGCGGACCTTGATCGGCAGCTCCGTGACCTCGCCGGTCGCATCGTCGATGGCCGCGAACCCGATCTCGGCGGAGTCGAGCCCGGACCGGCGGCTGTGACCCTCGACCGTGAGAACCCCTGCGAGGTCGACCGCGCCGCGGTCACGGGAACGATCGACCAGGCGCAGAAGCCGGTTAAATCTGATGACGCGCAGGCGGTCCAGCTCGAGGTCCACACGGTCGATCCTGGTGCGATAGGGCTTCTCCTCGATCGTCGAGCGGAGGACGCGGGCCCAGTTCGCGAGAAACGCGTCCGGCCCGAACTGCGCCGCCTTCCTGCTCGCGGCCGTACTCATCCGCTGCACCAGCTCCGGTGACCGGAGCAGCTCGATCACCCGCCGCGCCAGTTCCGACCTGTCGCCTGCGGGTACGAGGAAGCCGTCGACGCCGTGTGTGATCTGCTCGCGCGGGCCGTACTTGATGTCGTAGCTGACCACCGGACAGCCGCGGCTCACGCTCTCGAGCGTCGACAGCGGGTAGCCCTCGAACGAGCTCGTCATGAGGAACGCGCTCGAGGTCCACAGGACCTCTCGGGCCCGTGGGTCATATCCACGCAGGGCGACGGAGCCCACCAGCCCTTTCCGTTCGAGCTCGTGCTCCAGCCGCCGACGCTGACTGCCGCGCCCATAGATCTCGAGGCGGGCATCGGACACTTCATCGACCACCATCCGAAAGGCGGCGATGGCGTCGGTGAGGTGCTTCTGCCGTTCCAGCCTCGCCACGATCGTCACCAGGCGAGGGTCCCGAGCCGGCTCCTCGGCTGGACGCTGCGGCACCTCGACCGGATTCGGGACGACGAACATGTTGCTTGTCAGACCTCGACGCTCCCCGATGTCGTCGCGCTGCCGCTCGGTGAGCGTGACCATGGCGTCCATGCCGTCGATCCTCGCCAGCACGCGTCTGTAAACCCGGTTGAGGCCCGCGTTCCACTGCCGTGGTTGCTGGACGTGGATGTTGTGCATCGTGTAGATCAGGTGGACGCGACGCACCTTCATCGGGACGATGAACGGGACGAGGTAACGCGAGTCGATGAAGACGAACGCGCGCTGGGGACGCGGCGCGAGATCGCGGATCCAGCCCCGGAACCACTGCCCGACGGCACGGAACTCGCCGACGACCTCGCCGTTCTCGCCGACCTGCTGGATCCTGCAGCGCCACGTGGATCGGACGGTCACCTTGAACTGCGGGATGCGCAGGTACGGGGAACCGTCGGGACGGAGATAGTCGAAGACGAGGGGTCCCGGGCCGGGAGGCCGGTAGACGATCCGCCACGGCGTCCCGTCGGGGCGCGACTCCTCGCCCATCCGATATGTGCCCAGGTCGGCGAGGGATTCGCCGGTGGACGGTCGGTCCCCCCAGCCGTGTGTCCGGTAGTGCTCGTAGATGTTGAGGTAGCCGACCTCGTCGATGAGCAGCCCTCGATCGAGCAGCACCCTCTGCCTTTCGTAGTAGTCCGGCGTCGGGGTGAACGTGAGCACGTCGGGCCGCACGCCGGCTTCGATCGCCAGGATTCGGTTGCGCAGCAGGAGCGCTCGTGTCTGGCCTCCGGCATCGGGGCTGATCTGGAAGGTGCAGGACAGGTAGCGCCCCTCCGGCAGCTCGACTGATCGAATGGGCGCGTCTGGACGAGTTGTGCTTCCGCGGTGGGGCGTCATACCGTCGATGAGCTTGCGAAAGGACCGGCACCTTATCGAGTGGGAGATGATGAGGATGATGGGCTCGCGGACGACTCCGTCGCCATCGGCGGACCGTCGGCCACGGAATGATCATCGACGAGCCGCTGGACCGCGACCGTCCGGTTGGCGTCGAGCGTGATGCGGGACGGCTTGCGGCCGCCGAGCGGCTGCCCGCGCTAGCGACGAGCTCGTGCCGCGTGGCGACTGGAGCCGATCGCGGCACGCCGCGCGAACGTCACGAGCATGGCCATCGTGAAGTCGTCGCCGGTGTCTAGCTCCCCCGGCCGCCAGCTCGGCTCCTCGCTCAGGTAGGAGCTCGGATCGCCCTCTAGCAGGCCGACGAGCACCTCGGCGACGATCCGGCCGCCGACCGGTCCGAGGTGCCTGCCCTCCGGACCCCGGTCCTCGCTGTGCCCCTTCCTCTCCGCCTCGCAGAGGATGTAGTACCAGAGCGGGGTCGAGCGCAGCAGCACCTCCCGGGCGAGGGGCTCGACCGTCTTGTCGACCCGCAGCTCCTCCTCCGCCAGCGCCGGCGCGTGCATCGCGCACGCGACCTCCTGCCCCGACGGCAGCCCCAGCCTGCGGCCACGCAGCAGGTTCCGCCGCGGGAGCTTCGGGTCTCCTTCGGGCAGGTTGAAGAGCGGAGGGGCGATCGCCGTATCGATCGCCGAGCTCGCCTGCGGTGCTCGGCGGTCCAGCTCGAAGAAGCGCTCCCAGTCGATGACGTGCTCCTGGGCCAGCCAGGTGAACCCTGCGAGGTCGGGAAAGAGCGGTATCGCGGGCCGTCCGCTTCCACTCGGAGGAAGCCGCTTGATGCCGTAGTCGTTGCGGACCATGCTGTGGCCGAAGCGGTACGCCGCGCCGGAGAACTCGACCGGGACGAACGGCTCGCGCTGCCATTTGAAGAACTCGCGACGGATCGTCGGCGCCGTGCCGTCGCCGGCGGGCGCGAGCACCCGGTTCGCCGTCTCGGTGCCGACGACCTTCGGGAGGAACTCGTTGACGACGATCCACTGGTAATGCCGGCGCACGATCCGCCGCGCCTTCTCGAAGAGCTCGCCATCCGGCGTCCCCCGGCACACGAGGTGGTCGACGACGGCATTGTGAAAACGGATGAACAGCAGATGCAGTTGCGCGACGATGACGTTCTCGTCGTTGCGGGCATCGCCGATCAGGGCGCGTCCCTGTTGGTTGCGCGGCAGGTCGTCGGTCGCGTCGACCGCGTTGTGCCCGACGAGCAGCCTCGTGCCCGGCGGCGCCGACTCCTTCCAGTCGTACAGGAACGGCTGGGCCGCCGGCCCGAAGCCGTAGACGCTGTCGAGGTCGAGGCGGGGAGTCCGGAAGTCGACGAGCGCGCGCGGGTCGCGCTGCGTGGCCGCTACCGGCGTCGGGTCGAAGGTGAGGTCGTGATCGATGAACTGCCCGAGATACGTGAAGCCAGCCGGCACAGCGAGGTTCTGCCTCGTTCCCTGGCGCCTCTCCATCAGCTTGACGAGCTCCTCGATCGCCTCGGCGTCGGCCTCGCAGGCCGGCCGGTCCGGGAACATCCGCCCGAAGCGCCCCCGTGGCGGACCGGGACCGGGGTCGGCGTCCAGCCCGCGCGGGACCGCCGCACCGTGCCGGGCTGCGCCCTCGTCCGCGACGTCAGCTGAGCCCGCTCGCGCCGCTACTGGATCTCGACCATCTGGGACCACGTGATCGCCTCGAAGGGCCGCGTCCGGATCTCGACGCCGAACGCCAGCGCCTGGCCGCGACTGAAGCCCTCGGACGAGAGGGTGGCTCGCCACCCCGTGGACGGCTTGTCGACGGATCCCCATGCAACCGCCGGTTTCCCCGCGACCGGATCGTCCTGCTCGAGGAAGACCTGGATGTTGAGCGGAAGCGGCTTGCCAGCCGACCTGCCGGCCACGATCATGTCGGCGCCCATGATCTCCACCGGGTCCTGGAAGTTCGGCCTCACGCCCATCACTCGCCTCCTTGTCGATCACCGAGCAGCGACCGTGCCCGCACGGCCCCGACGGCGTTGCCCTTGAGGTCGTAGAACGCAAGGCCCGTCCGGGCCGCGCGCTCTGACTCTTCTTCGCGTTCGCAGATCCGGAGTACGTCGGCGAGGTCGAGCATCGCATCACCGCGATGTGACAGCAAGTCGGTCGCCTCCACGAGCGTGACGGCGGCGCGCGCGAGCGCCTCAGCCTCGTCGCAACGGCCCCGGCGCGCGAGGATCTTGGCTTGCACGCCACGCCAGATCACCTGCGTCACCGTGTCCTCCGGCGCCGCGCGGCGGTCAGTGATCCGACAAAGCTCGCCTGCCTCGTCGATGCGCCCCTGCGCGTAGACGGCCTGCGCCAGCAGGGCGGTGGTCGTTGCCAGCGCGGCGCCTTCGCTCATCGACGACAGCGTCTCGACGTCCGCGCGCAGCGACGCCTCGGCGAGCGCCGGCTGCCCTGCGAGCAGCCTGACGAACGCCTCGAGGTGGGAGACGCCGGAGCCGAGGCCGCCGAGCTCGCGAAGGATCTCGCTCGCCTGCTCGAGCAACCGCCCGGCGGTGTCGAACTCGCCCTTCATCGCGTGCAGCAACGCCAGCGGGTTGAGCGTCGATGCCGTCGCGACCGGGCTCGTGGCGACCAGCTCGCGGAGCTCCTCGCAACGGCGGATCGCCGCGACGACCGGAGTCGGACCCAGCACGGCCGCCGTCGCGCGCCAGCCGATGACCTCGAACAGCTCGCGCCGGCTGCCCGCGCGGCGCGCGCACTCGGCGGCCTCGCGCCAGGCGTCGTCGGCGCTGCCCACGCGGCCCGCATTCCAGGCGAGCTGCCCGCGCAGCAACCAGACCCGGCACTGCCCGTACACGTCGCCGTCGCGTTCGAGAACGGGCCCCATGGCGTCTGCGACGCGTCGCGCCTGGTCCGTTGCGCCGCTGGTCTCCGTCTCGAGGCGCACGAGCTCGCGCTCGACCTGCGCGCGTGCATGCAGGCGAGGTTCGGGCGCAGAGGCGATCGCCTCATCGAGAACGCGCGTCGCGTCGGTCATGCGACCGGCCTCGAACAGCGCAGCCCCGAGCGCCGGCAGCACCTCCCCGCGCGCCGCGTCGTCCCACTCCAGGAGCGATCCTGCGCGCTCGAGCAGACGCGCTCCCGCGGACGCGTCGCCGCGCAGGAGCGCGGCATCCGCGGCGGCCGCCAGCCGCTCCGCCGCCGCTCCGGCC
>JACCSF010000193.1 GCA_013813135.1 Thermoleophilaceae bacterium
CGTCGCGCAGCAGCTTCGCGAGGTTCTCCTCGTCGGTCGCCTGCTCGCCGGCGAAGCGGGCCGACCACACGCCCGGTGCTCCCCGCAGGGCGGCGGCCTCGATGCCCGAGTCGTCGGCGATCGCGGGCCGCCCGGTGGCCGCGGCGGCCGCGCGCGCCTTGGCGAGCGCGTTGTCGGCGAAGGTGGTGCCGGTCTCCGGCGGGAGCTCGATGCCGCCGGGCAGCGGATCGAGCTGGTGCGGGCGCATCAGCTCGACCAGCTCGCGCAGCTTGTGCTCGTTGCGGGTGGCGAGGACGAGCCGCACCGCTACGAAACAGCGGCGCCGACGGCCTCCTGCTGGGCCGCCCGCAGCCTGTCGATGCCGGACGCCGCCAAGGCGAGCAGCTCGTCCAGGGAGGCGCGCGAAAGGGGTGTGCGCTCGGCGGTGGCCTGAACCTCCACCAGCCCGCCGTCGCCGGTCATGACCACGTTCGCATCCACCTCGGCGGTCGAGTCCTCCGAGTAGTCGAGGTCGAGCAGGGCGCGGCCACCGACCACCCCGCAGGACACCCCCGCGACCGACTGGGACAATGGCACGGCAGTGAGCTTGCCCTCCTCGACCAGCCGGCGCAGCGCCAGCTCGAAGGCCACGTAGCCGCCGGTGATTGCCGCGCAGCGGGTGCCGCCGTCGGCCTCCAGCACGTCGCAGTCGATCCACACGGTGCGCTCGCCGAGCCCCCGGAAATCGATCACGCCGCGCAGCGAGCGCCCGATCAGCCGCTGGATCTCGACGGTGCGCCCGTCGGGACGGCCCTTCGAGACGTCGCGGCGCTTGCGATCGCCGGTGGAGGCGGGCAGCATCCCGTACTCGGCCGTGACCCAGCCCCTTCCCTGGCCGGCCATCCAGCGCGGGACCTCCTCATCGACGCTGGCGGTGCAGATCACGCGCGTGCCGCCCACCTCGATCAGGGCGGAGCCGGTGGCGGTGCCGACGAAGCCGGTGACGATGTTGATGTCGCGCAGATCGTCGGGGGAGCGGCCGTCGCGCCGCGCCTCGGTGCTCATGCGGCCTTCCTACCCGGCCCGGCCGCGGCCACCTCGACGTGCTCGACGCTGCCGATCGGCAGCTGGAGAAAGCGCGTGCCGGCGCGGCGGAACTGCTCGGGGTCGCCCGTGGCGAGGAAGCGGTATTCGCCGCGCCGGTGTTCGTCGTTCTCGACGCCCGACGCGCGCAGCCGCGCCTCGACCTCCGCGGCGATCGCCTCGCCGGAGCTGACGATCGTCACCCGCCGCCCGAGCTCGCGCTGAAGCACGGGGCGCACCAGCGGGTAGTGGGTGCAGCCAAGGATCACGGTGTCCACCTGTGCCCGCTTGAGCGGGCGGCAGGCGCCCTCGACGCAGGCGAGCGTGCGGTGGTCCACCTCGCCTCCCGCTTGGATCAGGGGCGCCAGCTCGGCGGACGCCACGGCGTGCAGCTCGGCCGCGGGGGCCTCCTCCGCGAGCGCCTCGGCGTAGGCGCCGCTCTTCACCGTGGCCGGCGTGGCGATCAGCCCGACCCGACCGTTCCGGGTGGCCGCCGCGGCGAGGCGCGACTCGGGCCGCACCACCCCCACGACCGGGATCTCTCTCTCCAGCTCCGAACGCAACTCCGGTAGCGCCGCGGACGTCGCGGAGTTGCAGGCCACGACGAGCAGCTTGGCCCCGCGCTCGAGCAGGATCCCGGCCAGCTCGCGCGCGAACTCGGCGAGCTGCGCCGGCGTGCGGTCGCCGTACGGGAAGCGAGCGGTGTCGCCCAGGTACAGAAAATCCTCGTGCGGCAGGGACACGAGGCACTCGTGCAGCACGGTGAGCCCACCGACGCCTGAGTCGAAGACGGCGACGGGCAGGGAGCGATCGGAGGTCGACACGGGCGCCAATGGTGGCACGCTGGGCGGAGCGCGGCGCGCCGGCCCGGCTCGCCCCGACCATGACAGCCCGGTACTGGAGGTAGCGGGCGTTGGGGCTCGCGATCGCGTCGCCGGCACCGAGCGCCTGCCAGTCCGACCAGCTGCCGTCGGGCGCGGCCGTCCCGCCGGAACGGGCCTCCAGTGTGAGCGAGGTCGCGCCGGCACGAAGTCGCCCGTTCCCGCCGGAGGGGACGCCAAAGTTGACACGTTCAGAACTGCACCGTCTGCACCGACCCGTTCTAGGAGCGGCTTTGCGCAGGGTGCGCTGCAGTTGGCGCTGCAGTTGAGGCGCCGGCGGCACGCGCGAGGAAGGTGTCGAGCAGCCCGGCGGCCTCGTCATGGCTGCCCGGCATCAAGTGCCCATACAGGTCGAAGGTGATCGAGATCGTGGCGTGGCCCATGAACTCGGAGAGCGCCTTGGCGTTCACGCCGGCCGCGATCATCAGGCTCGCGTAGGTGTGCCGGGCGTCGTGGATCGCGAGCGGCTCGATGCCGGCCTGCGCCATCGCGGCCGTGCCGCGCTCGGCCATCTTGCGCGCCCTGTTGGCACCACCAAATACGTAGGTGCCCTCGCTCGCCATGCGCCGCTCGACGAGGTAGTCGCGCAGCACTGCAGGGATCGGCACACGGCGGCGCCCGTGGCGGCTCTTGGGCTCGATCTCACCCTCGATCGTGTCCCAGCCGCGCCGGACGTGGATCACGCCGCCGGCCAGGTCGACGTCCTCCCAGCGCAGCGCGAACAGCTCGCCCCTCCTCAGGCCGGCGTAGATCGCGGTGGCCCACAGCGCCCGGTCACCCGTGGCGACGGCCTCGAGGATGCGGTCGATCTCAGCCGGGGTGGCGATCCTTCTCTGCGGGGGCCTGGGCGCCGGTAGCGCAAGCCCGCGGGTCGGGTTGACCTGGACCTCCCCGAGCCGGTTCGCACGGGCATAGATCGCACGCAGCGGGGCCACGGACAGCCCGATGGTCTGGGCGGCGAGCCCGTCTGCGGCGAGCCGGTCGACGTAGCGCTGTAGCTGCGGCAGCTTGATCTCGCCAAGCCGTTCTCGGCCGAGCGCCGGCAGGATACGCAGCCG
>JACCSF010000202.1 GCA_013813135.1 Thermoleophilaceae bacterium
GACCGGCGGGGTTGCAGGCCCGCTTCCACTTCATGCCGCGGGTCGCGTAGTCGCCGAACGCCTGGGTCGAGAAGCCCAAGCGGTCGGCCTGGCAGGCGTTGATCGTAAACGTGCCAGCCGCGGCCGGCACGGCCGTGACCAGCAGCCACGTGAGCGCGCAGGCGACGGCGGCCAGGGGCGAGGCGGACAGGGGTGGTGCGCATCGGTGCTCCTTGGGGGGTTCGCGGTAGGGACCGCTCTTTCACGAGCGGCCCCCCGCACAGATCCCAGCGTGCGCTGCTAACGCACTGGGCTCCTGTCTTGGGTGTTTAACGTCGAATCGCTGGTGGGGCCAGGGGTGCCGGACGCGGGCGGGTGGGATCCAGCGGGCGGACCAGCGCTCCATGCGCTCCCAGGTCACGCGTGACCGCTGGCTGCGGCGCCGCAGCGCTCGCAGCCAGTGTCGGCGCGCCTGGTCGCGGAAGGCGCCGATCGCCCGGCTGTTGTCGGGCACGGCGTAGTAATTGAGGTGCCCTCGCACCACGCTACCCAGCCAGCGCCCCTGCTCGGGGATGGGCAGATGCCGGCGGGCATAGAGCGAGGCTCTAACCTCGCGCAGTCTCGCCCGCATCCGCCGTTTGGACGTGACGCGCTGGACCTTGAAACGCCCGTTCTTGGTCTTCGCGCAGATATGCGTGAAGCCGAGAAATTCGAACGTCTCGGGCCGGCCCGCCCCGCGCCTGGCTCGCCGCTCGGCCGCGAAGCGGCCGAACTCGATCAGGCGCGTCTTGGACGCGTTTAGCTCCAAGGAGAACTTCGCGAGCCTGCCGCGAAGCTCACTCCAGAAGCGCTGCGCGTCGTCGTGGTTCTGGAAACCGACGATGAAGTCGTCGGCGTAGCGCACGACGATTACCTCGCCGTGGGCGTGCCTCTTTCTCCATTGGTCGACCCAGAGGTCGAAGGCGTAGTGCAGGTAGACATTGGCAAGCAGCGGCGAAACGTTCGCTCCTTGCGGTGTGCCTTCCTTGCTTGCCCTCCACCGTCCTTCCTCGAGCACTCCCGCGCCCAACCACTTACGGATCAAGCGCAGCACCCGCTTGTCCGCTATCCGGTGCTCGATGAACTTCATCAGCCAGTCGTGATCGACTGAGTCGAAGAAGCCGCGGATATCCGCGTCGAGCACCCAGCTCACCTTTCCCGTCGAGATCGCGACCGTGAGCGCGTCCAGCGCATCATGCTGGCTGCGCCCCGGCCGAAACCCGTACGAGAAGCCGAGAAAGTCGCTCTCATACACGGCGTTCAAGACCTCGACGACAGAACGCTGCAGAACCTTGTCCTCCAGCGAGCTGATGCCGAGGGACCGCAGTCCCCCGTCCGCCTTCGGGATCTCAACCCTGCGAGAGGGCCTCGCTCGGTAGCCCCCGCGATGAAGCCTTCCGTGCAGGCCTTGGAGCTTGTGCTCTAGGTCCTGGCCGTAGGCCTCCCAGGTCACCCCGTCCACCCCCGGCGCGGCCTTCGGGCGCAACGCCCGATAGGCCCCGCGGAGCCGTTCGACGGTGACGTGGTGCAGGAGCGCGGTGAAGCGTGCCTCCTTGTCCCTTCGTGCGACTTCGCGCACGCGGTCCAGCGCATTGGACGCGCCTTGCCCGGCTCTGCGTCCGGGACGCGTTTTGCTGTCCGCGTTCCCCTTGACCGGCCCCCTTCGCTCCACCACCTCCGCAGCCACCTCGCCGGCAGCGTTGTTCGGCAACTTCGCAGCTACTACGGAGCCGTCAGACTTCCCTCGCTCGTTCATCTTGGGCTTTCGGCCTCGACCTTCCCCAAGCGGCCCACCCCAACAGCGGGACGGGCAAACGAAGGATCTCCCGGTTCTCGCGCATGGAGATTCCGTGCATGCACAGGTTCCTCAGACCGCGCGGGGTCCACGAGCGGCTCGCGATAACGCCACACGCGATGTTGCCTTCCGCATCCATGAACAGCGTCGGCACCCCGGACTAACTGATTTCGCGGCTCAATAGCCCAGCCTGCACGTACCCCTGTCAACGCTTCGCCGACGCCCTCACGGACGCCTACGCATGACTCGGGGCCACCGTGGATCGCTACTCCTTCAATGTCGGGCTCTCTCATCCCTTTCTCCATGCCGGTTTATCCCGGCGCTCTCATGGGCCGTACAGGTCGGTGCCGCCGTTCTGCGATACGGGCGCCGGCCGGGCCGGCTGCGGTGAAGGTGCCGAAGTCGAGCCGACGGCCGCGGGCGCCGGGGC
>JACCSF010000232.1 GCA_013813135.1 Thermoleophilaceae bacterium
CAGCCGGAGCGGCGCCAGCGGCAGCTGCTCCGGGCGGTGGACCGGCTCAGTCTGCGCCAGCAGGTCGGGCAGCTGACGATCTCGAGCTTCCCGGGCAGCCGGCCCCCGCCCTACATCCGCCGGCGGCTGCGCGCCGGCGAGACCGCCGGCGTGATCCTGTTCTCCTTCAACGCCGGCCCGCCCGCGCAGTGGCAGCGCCTGACCCGGGCGCTGCAGCGCAACGCCCACCGGGGAGCGCTGGTGATGGTCGACCAGGAGGGTGGCGACGTCCGCACCGTCGGGTGGGCCGGCCCCGTGGCGGCTCAGCCGCTGCAGGGCTCGCCGGCGACGGTGCGCCGGGGCGCCCGCACCGCCGCCCAGCAGCTGCGCAGAGCCGGCGTGAACGTGAACCTGGCCCCGGTGGCCGACGTGCCGGCGGGCGCGTCCGCCGCGCTGCGCTCGCGCGTGTTCGCGGGCGACGCCGCGGGCATCGCCGAGCGCACGCGTGCCGCGGTCGAGGGGATATGGGCTGCGCGGCTCGCGGCCACGGTGAAGCACTTCCCGGGCCTGGGCCGCGCCGTGGTCAACACGGACGACGGCGCGGCGACGATCGGCGGCGACCTGCGACGCGATCTCGTCCCCTTCCGGGCGGCCTTGCGAGCGGACGTCCCGCTGGTGATGCTCTCCCACGCCGTCTACCCGGCCCTCGACGAGCGCCGGATCGCCTCCCAGTCGCCGCGCATCGTGACCGGGCTGCTGCGCGAGCGGCTCGGCTTCGACGGGGTGGTGGTCACGGACAGCATCGAGGCCCAGGCGGTGCTCGACCGCTCCGGGGTCGCGGTGGCCGCCGAGCGCTCGCTGCGAGCCGGCGCCGACCTCATCCTCATGACCGGCAGCGCCAGCTGGAACGAGGTGCACCCACGGCTGCTTGCGCTGGCGCGGCGCTCGGCGTCCTTCCGCGAGCGCGTGCGGCGCTCGGCGGCAAGGGTGCTCGAGCTGAAGCGGCGCTTGGGGTTGCGCCTGCCCTAGGGTCCGTCGACGCGGGCGTCGACCGCCGCCCGTTCGAGCGCGCGCTCCATCAGCTCGCGGTGCGCCGAGCGGGTGCCGCCGCGGCGGCGCTCCCATGAGTCGTCGGGCCGCAGCTCCCACGCGAAGGTGTCGTCGCCCAGGCAGCGCTCGAGCGTGTCCTCGACCTCGTCGCGCAGCCCCTGGTCCTCGATCGGCGCCAGCAGCTCCACGCGGGTGTCGAGATTGCGCGGCATCAGGTCGGCGGAGCCCATCCACCAGAGCCGCTCCTCGCCGCGCCTGAAGCCGTACAGGCGGCTGTGCTCGAGGAAGCGGCCCACCACCGAGATCACGCGGATGTTCTCGGACACGCCGGTCACGCCCGCACGCAGGCAGCAGATGCCGCGCACGTTCACGTCAACCGGCACGCCGGCCTGCGACGCCTCGTAGAGGGCGCGGATGCAGCGCGTGTCCACGAGCGAGTTGAGCTTGAGCCCGATGCGGGCCTCGTCGCCTGCCTCGTGCGCCTCGATCGTGCGCCGGACCTGGTCGAGGAACCAGGGGCGCATGTGCTCGGGGGCCGTGATGACCTTGCGGAACGAAGGCGAGCGCGCCGCGCCCGTCAGCGTGTTGAACAGCTCCGCCACGTCGGCCGCGATCTCGCGGTCCGTCGTGAACAGGCCGAAGTCCTCGTACAGGCGCGCCGTCTTGGCGTGGTAGTTACCGGTCCCGATGTGCACGTAGTGGCGCACCCCGGCTCCCTCGCGGCGTACCACCAGCAGCGCCTTGGCGTGGGTCTTGAGCCCGGGCAGCCCGTGCACGACGTGCGCGCCGGCCTCTTCCAGCGAGCGCGCCCACTCGATGTTCTGGCGCTCGTCGAAGCGCGCTTTGAGCTCCACCAGGCAGACGGCCTGCTTGCCCCGCTCCGCCGCCCGGATCAGCGACGGGATCAGCTCCGAGTCGTCGGAGGTCCGGTACACCGTCATCTTGATCGCCAGCACGTCGGGTTCGGCCACCGCCTCCTTGATGAAGCGCTCGACGCTCGAGGCGAACGAGTCGTACGGGTGGTGCACCAGCAGGTCGCCGGCGCGCATCGCGGCCAGCACCTTGGCCTTGCCGTCGTCGGGGTCGGCGAAGGCCGGGTGTGTGCCCGGCGTCCAGGGCGGGTCGCGCAGCTCGCGGTGGCCGTCGACCTCGTAGAGCGACCACAGGTCGTCGAGGTCGAGCAGCCCGTCGACGTCGATCACCTGGGTCTCCTCGATCCCCAGCTGCTCGACCAGGTATGAGCGCATCTCCGGGTCCATCGAAGAGGAGATCTCAAGCCGGACGACCTCGCCGAAGCGGCGCCGGCGCAGCTCGTCCTCCACCGCCCTCAGCAGGTCGTCGGCCTCGTCGGAGACGGTGAAGTCGGCGTCGCGCGTGACCCGGAAGATGTCGTGGCGCACGATCTCCATGCCGGGGAAGAGCTGATCGAGGTGGCGCGCGATGATCGTCTCCAGCGGCACGAACACGTTGTCGCCGATCGGGACGAAGCGCGGCAGCACCTCCTTCGGCACCTTCACGCGGGCGAACGTCTCCGTGCCCGACACCGGGTCGCGCAGCCACACCGCCAGCGACAGCGACAGGTTCGAGATGTACGGGAACGGCCGCCCCGGGCCGACGGCCAGCGGCGTGAGCACCGGGAAGATCCCCTCAGAGAACTGGCGGTCGACCGCCTCCAGCTCGTCGCGGTCGCAGTCGGCGCAGTCGACCACCCGGATGCCGTGCTCGGCGAGTTCGGGCCGCACCACCTCGTCCCACTGGTGCGAATGGCGGTGGCCGAGCTCGCGGGTGCGCTCGGCGATGCGCTCGATCGTCTCGCTCGGCGCCAGCCCGTCGGGGCCGCGAGCGTCGATTCCGGCGTCCACCTGGTCGTGCAGCCCGGCCACGCGCACCATGTAGAACTCGTCGAGGTTGGCGGCGTAGATGGCCAGGAACTTGACGCGCTCGAGCAGCGGCAGCGACTCGTCCTCCGCCAGCTCCAGCACGCGCTCGTTGAACTGCAGCCAGGACAGCTCGCGATTCGAGTAGAGCCCGGGGGAATCGAGCTCAGGCGCTGATGGCGATGCGGTAACAGCTTCCATTCGTTCAGGCTCTATGGTGCCGCATCGCGATGATCTGGTTGTTGCGCCATGGAGACGCGGCTGACGGCTCACCCGACGCCGAGCGCCCGCTGACCGACAAGGGACGCGAGCAGGCGCGTGCCGCGGGCGCCGCCCTGAAGACGCTCGGCGTGGAGGTCGACGCGTGCCTGACGAGCCCCAAAATGCGCGCCGCGGACACGGCGACGATCGTCTGTGAGCAGCTCGGCGGCGTGGAGCCCCGGCTCGAGCCGAAGCTCGCGGGCGGGCCGTTCGACGCCGAGGCGCTCGCGGCGGGGGTCGGGGACAACGTGCTGCTGGTCGGGCACGATCCCGACTTCTCCTCCGCCGTCCACTCGCTCACGGGTGCGCAGGTGCGCATGAAGAAGGGCGGTCTGGCCGGACTGGACAGGGGGGAGCTCATGGTGTTGATGCGCCCGCGCGACTTGAAGGCCCTTGCGGGATAGCCGAATGCTCGCACGCGCCACAGGCTCGCCGCACTAGGCAAGGCGCCTTCCTTCCACCAGCTCGAGCAGCACGCCCTCGCGCAAGCCGCCCCGGGCGATCCTGAGCGGCAGCGCGAGCAGGTCCGAGATCGCCTCCAGCACGAGGATCCCGGCGGGCAGCAGCCGCACGCGTTCGGGGTCCAGCTCGAAGCGGGCGGCCACGTCGGCGATCGCGGTCGTGCAGAGCACGCGGATGCCGCGCTCGAGCGTCTCGTGCGACAGCTCCGCGCCGAGCAGGCGGCGCAGCGAGGTGGCGGTGCCGCCGACGGCGACGGCGTCCCGCGCCGGCGGCGGCTCGAGGCCCTCGAAGGTGCCGGCCACGTGCCGGCGCACCTTCTCCAGCTCGTCGGCGGAGGGCGGGTCAGCGCGCAGGTAGGAGTCGGCCAGGAAGCCGGAGCCGATCCGGAACGACGCCGACCACGCCATCATGCCGTCCGCCTCGCCGACCGCGATCTCACTGGACCCGCCGCCCACGTCGATGACGGCGATCGTGCCGTTCGCCGGCTGCAGCATGGTCCGCGTGGCGCCCACGAACGACAGCCGCGCCTCCTCCTCGCCCGACAGCACATCGAGCGCCATGCCGCCTGCCTCCTCGACCGCGGTCAGCAGCTGATCGCGGTTGGGAGCGTCGCGGATGGCGGCGGTCGCCACGGCCACGATTCGCTCGGCGCCCACCTCGCGCGCCACCTTGGCCTGCGTGGCGACCACCTCGGCCGTCTCGGTGATCTTCTCCGCCGGGATCGAGCCGCTGGAGGCCAGGCTCTTCCCGAGGCGCGTGAACGCCCTCTGGGTCACCAGCTCGCGCAGCTGGCCTTCGCCCGCATCCGCCACCAGCAGCCGGGTGGTGTTGCTGCCGATGTCGATACAGGCGCAGATCAACTTGATGCACATCCGCGCGCATCCGGCCAAGCCGGCTGCTTGCGGCTACGGAGGAGCTAGCTCCGGGTGCGAGGCGTCCTCGAACTCCCGGAACAGACCGGTGACGACGAAGACGGTCTGCTCGCCGATGTCCACGGCATTGTCGCCGATCCGCTCGATGCAGCGAGCGACCAGCGTCATGTGCATTGCCCATTCGCGCGTGTCTGGATCGTCGCCGATCTCCAGCGCCAGGTGAAACACGTCTCGGTTGAGGCGGTCGATCTGATCGTCCTGTCGCACCAGGTCCTGGGCGAGGTCGACGTCCCGGCGCTCGAATGCTTGCTTGCATTGCACCACCTGCTGGCGCGCCTGATCGCCCATCTGCTGGATGTCGGCCAGGATGCGCGGGTCCGACGGCGGCTCGTGCCCGGCCAGCGGCACGACCTTCGCCATGTTCACGCACTGGTCGCCCATGCGCTCGATGTTCTTCATCACGTGGAGCAGCGCCGCCAACACGCGCAGGTCGCCCGCCACCGGAGCCTGGCGCGCCAGCAGCGAGAGAATTCCCTGGTGCACCTCCAGGTAACGGCCGTCGATCAGGTCGTCGTCGGCGATCACCATGCTCGCCAGCTCGACATCCTGGTGCTGGACCGTCTCGAGAGCCCGGTCGACGGCGTCGACGACCATGTCGAGGCCGCCGAGCGCCTGCTGCTCCAGTTTCGCGAGCTCGTCTTGAAAGTGCGTGCGGGCCGTGTCCGCCACGCTAGCGCCTAGCCGACCTTGCCGGTGACGTAGGCCTCCGTGCGCGGGTCACCGGGGTTCGTGAAGATCTTCTCGGTGTCGTCGAACTCGACCACGCGACCGGAGCGGTGCTCCTCGTCGTCCAGCTCGACGGTGAAGAACGCCGTCTTGTCCGACACGCGCGCGGCCTGCTGCATGTTGTGCGTGACGATCACGATCGAGAAGTCCTGCTTCAGCTCCATCATCAGGTCCTCGATCTTTCCGGTCGAGATCGGGTCCAGCGCCGAGCACGGCTCGTCCATCAGGATCACGTCGGGCGAGACGGCGAGGCAGCGGGCGATGCACAGGCGCTGCTGCTGGCCCCCCGACATTCCGAACGCGTTGGTCTTGAGGCGATCCTTCACCTCGTCCCAGACGGCGCCCTGCTTGAGGGCGTGTTCGACGATCTCGTCCATGTCGCCCTTCATGCCGAGCACACGCGGCCCGAAGGCGATGTTGTCGTAGATCGACTTGGGGAACGGGTTGGGCTTCTGGAACACCATGCCGATGCGCTTGCGCACCTCGACCGCGTCGACGCCGGCGCCGTAGAGGTCCTGGCCGTGGTAGAGCACCTTGCCCTCCACGCGGGCGGTCGGGATCAGGTCGTTCATGCGGTTGAGGCAGCGGATCAGGGTCGACTTGCCGCAGCCCGACGGCCCGATCAGGGCGGTGATCTCGTTCTTGCCGATGTCGAAGTTGACACCGCGCACGGCGGGCTTGGGCCCGTAGGAGACCTGCACCTCCTCAAGGCCGAAGATGGCCTCGTGCGGTCCGCGCGGTCCGCCCGCCGGCCCATCGACCGCGGGGGCGCCGGCGACGGCGTCCTGCCGGACTCCGATGCGCTGGCTCAGGCCGCGCTCCTGCTCCTCTTCCCGCCTGTCTTGGGGCTCGGTCACGGGCTGGTCCGTCACTCTAGATCACCTACCACTTCTGCTCGTATCGATTTCGTAGCCAGATCGCGACACTGTTCATGGCAATCAGGAGGATCATGAGCAGGAGGATCCCCGCAGCGGCGAGTGGCCGGTAGTTGTTGACGTCGTTCGAGGGCCTCGAGATCCAGTCGAAGATCTGGATCGGCATCGCCGTGAAGCGCGAGTCGAGTCCCTCTGGATTGAATGCGATGAAGGTGGCGGCGCCGACCACGATCAGCGGGGCGGTTTCGCCGATGGCGCGCGAGAGAGCCAGGATCACGCCGGTGGCGATGCCCGGGATCGAGGCGGGCAGCACCTGCTTCCAGATCGTCTGCCACTGCGTGGCGCCGAGCGCCAGCGAGCCCTCGCGGATCGACGGAGGTACGGCTCGGATCGCCTCGCGCCCGGCGATGATGACCACGGGGAGCACGAGCAGCCCGAGCGTCAGCCCGCCCGCCAGCACCACCGCGCCGAGGTCGAAGAAGCCGCGCACGAGGAAGGCCAGCCCGAGGATGCCGTAGACGATCGAGGGAACCGCGGCGAGGTTCTGGATGTTCACCTCGATCGCGCGGTTGTACCACTTGGTCTCGTCGGCGTACTCCTCGAGGTAGATGGCGGTGGCCACTCCGACGGGCACGATGAAGATCGCGCACACGGCCATCAGCCAGATCGTGCCCCATAGCGCTGCCTGGATCCCCGACTGATCGGCGCTGATCGACGAGAAGCTCGTGATGAAGTCCCAGCTCAGGCGGCCGGAGCCGTCGGCGACGACGTCCACGAGCAGCACGCCGAGCAGCAGGATCGAGATGCCGACGGCCACCAGCAGTGCGACGCGGAAGCTCTGGTCCTTCGTGCGGCGGGAGCCGGAGCCCTTTCCGATCGCCTCGCCGTGGGCGCTCATCTGGCGAGCGCGCGGCGCGCGCGAGCGTTCGTTCTCATTCGTACACTTGCCTGTACTTGCGGACGAAGCGGATCGAGATCATGTTGATGATGAAGGTGATCACGAACAGGGTCGTGCCGACCGCGAAGATTGTCTTGTAGGCGATGCTGCCGGTTGCGATGTCGCCCTTGCCGGTAGCCGCGATGAAGGCGGTCATGGTTTCCATCGCCTTGCCCAGATTCGCGCCCCACTGAGGCTGAAGGCCGGCGGCGATCACCACGACCATCGTCTCGCCGACCGCCCTCGAAAAGCCGAGCACCACCGAGGCCACGATCCCCGATAGGGCGGCGGGGAAGACGACCCGCATGGTGACCTGCAGCTTGGAGCCGCCCAGCCCGTACGCGCCTTCGCGGAGCGACTGCGGCACGGCCGACATGGAGTCCTCGGAGATCGAGGCGACCGTGGGGACCACCAGGAAGCCGATGATGATGCCGGCCGCGAGGCCGTTGAAGATCCCGATGCCGTTGCCGAAGAGCCCACGGAGGACCTCCGGCGTGAAGAAGGTCAGCGCGAAGTAGCCGAACACGATCGTGGGCACGCCCGCCAGCAGCTCGAGTATCGGCTTGATGATTTTGCGGACGATCGGACGGGCGTACTCGCTCAGGTAGATCGCCGCGGCGAGTCCGAGCGGTACGGCGACGACCATCGCCACGGCGCTGATCAGGAAGGTGCCCGCCACGAGGGGCAGCACGCCGAAGCTGGGCGGCTGGAACAGCGGCGACCACTCCGTGCCGAACAGGTAGTCGCCGATGCCTACCTCGCCGAAGAAGACGACCGTCTCCTGAACGAGCGAGAGGACGATTCCGGTGGTGGTCAGCACCGAGATCAGGGCCGCCAGCACGAGCAGCGCCTTGATCAGGTCCTCGCCCCAGCGGCGGCGGGGGGG
>JACCSF010000246.1 GCA_013813135.1 Thermoleophilaceae bacterium
CGGCTGCACCGGCGTCGTGGCGCTCAGGGTGCTCGGCGCGAAGCGCACCTTCCACGCCACCAGGACGAAGCTTGCGGGCGACTGCCGGATCAAGATCGACGTCGCCGTGCCGCGCGGCAGCCCGGCCCGCCTGCTCGCCACGGTCGCCTTCAGCGGGAACGGGCGCCTGCTCCCGCGGCTGGTCGGCCCCCGCCCGATGCCCCGCGAGGTGCCGCTGGCCGTGCCGCACCCCGGCTGACAACGACCGGAGCCCGCCACCAGGGCGGGCTCCGATGCGCTGCGGATGTGGTTGAGGCCTACGCCTCGGCCGGCCTCGGGTCGGGCCGCACCGGAGCGTGCTCCCGAGTCTCCGGCTTGACCGGTTCGGGGGAGCCCTCCAGAGCGGGGCCCTTGGGCAGCCACTCGAGCCAGCTCGGCAGGTACCAGTTCCAATCGCCGAGCAGCTTCATCGCCGCCGGCAGCAGCACGCCGCGGACAAGCGTGGCGTCGATCAGGATCGCCGTCGCCAGGCCCACGCCGAACTGCTTCATGTCGATGAACTGGAGCGTCGCGAAGATCCCGAACACCCCGACCATCACGATCGCCGCCGCGGTCACGACGCCGGCCGTCGACTTGATGCCGTGGCTCACCGCGCTCTCCGTCGACTCACCGCGGTCCACCGCCTCCTTGATCCGGCTGAGGATGAACACGTGGTAGTCCATCGAGAGGCCGAAGAGGATCACGAACAGCATCAGCGGGAACCAGGACGAGACCGCCCCGGTCGAGTCGAAGTTCAGGAGGCCCTCGAAGTGACCGTCCTGGAACACGTAGGTCACGATGCCCATGGCCGCTGCCACCGACAGGATGTTCAGCAGGATCGCCTTGATCGGGATGACGATCGAGCGGAACGTGACCAGCAGCAGCAGGAACGCCACCGAGAAGACGAAGGCGAACACGTACCAGATGCGTGACGCCATCAGCTCGTTGAAGTCCTGCGAGCCGGCGGTGAAGCCGGACACTCCGACCACCTCTCCGCCGCTCACGGACGGCAGGATCCGCGGCACGACGTCGTTGCGGAGCGTGTCGACCGCGGCCATCGACGTGTCGTCCGATCCGGTTCCCGCGAGCGGGACCTCGATCACGGCGAGCTCGCCGTCGGGGCTCGTATCGATCGTGACCGGTTCGTTGAACGCATCCGAGTCACGCGCGATCTGTCGCAGCTCCTGGGCGGCCTGCTGCACCTGGGCCTTGTCGAGGTTGCTCCCCTGGAGCACGATGTCGGCCGTGAACTGCTCGCCCGGGAAGGCGACCTGCATCCGGTCGTAGGTCTGCATGATCCCGATGGAACGCGGCAGCCCATCCGTACCCGAGTCCGCCGTGTGGATGTGGAAGACGGGGATCGCGAGCACCACGAGCACGCCACCGGCGGCGATGATCGCCACCAGCGGGCGCTTGAGCACACGGTCGAGCACCCACGACCACACACGCGGCTCGCCGGTGCGCTTCTCGGGCTTGAGGAAGGGCACACGGCCCTTGTTCACCCGGTCGCCGAGCTTGGACAGCACGGCCGGAAGCACCGTCAGCGAGCCGATCACCGCGATCGCGACCACGAGGATCGTGCCCGTCGCGAACGAGATGAACGTCGCGGCGCCGCCGAAGTACATGCCGGCCATCGCCGCGATCACCGTGATGCCGGAGACGAGCACCGCTCGACCGGAGGTGGCGGCTGCCGCCTGCAGCGCGGCCTCCTCCGAGCGCCCGGCTGCACGCTCCTCGCGCTCACGGCGCAGGTAGAACAGCGAGTAGTCGACGCCCACGGCAAGGCCGATCAGCAGGACGACCGAGCTGATCGCCTCGTCGACCGGCCAGATCTGGCTGATCGGGCCGATCAGGCTGATCGCCGCGGCGACGGCCGTGATGGCGAGCAGCAGAGGCACGAAGGCAGCCAGCAGCGCACCAAAAGCAAGGATCAGGATGATCAGCGTGATCGGCAGCGAGGTGACCTCGGCCTTGCGGAAGTCGTCCTCGAACGCCTGGTCGAGCGCCCTGCCCGCGCTCGCGTCGCCGAACTCCTCGATCCGGAAGCCGGTCTGTTGGGAGTCGAGCTTCGAGACCGTGGTCAGAGCGGGGTCGACCTTGTCCTGCGCGTCGTCGCCCCGAAGCTCGAACGTCACCAGGGCGGACTTGCCGTCCTCCGACAGCGTGCCCGGGTTGCCCTCGGCGTAGGGGGTCTGGACGTTGCGGACGTCCTTCGTGGCCTCGAGGCGCGCCACGACGGTCTGCACGACCTCGCGGAACTCGGGACTGCGATTGTTCACGCCCTTCTGGCTCTGGATCAGGACGCTTTCGCTCTCCTTGTCGGGGAAGTGAGCGGAGACGACCTTGTCGGCGCGGCCGGACTCGCCGATGCCGCTGTCGTCGTCGGAGATCGTCTTGGTCCCGACCGAGCCGCCGATGAAGACGGCCAGAATCACGAAGGTGAGCCAGCCAAAGATCGCCTTCTTTCGGTGCTGAGCGCTCCAGCGGCCGGCGCGCGCAGCAAGGTTGTCAGTGCCGTTGGTGTTGGAACGCTGAGTCATGTGAACAGTCTCAGCGCGCCGCGGAGCCGCTCCAATGCGGCCTCCACCCCGCCGCTGGTGCGGGTATCCGCACCGTCCCGTCGCACCGGTGAGCTAGAAAGACCACTGTGAGACGCGCCCTGATCGCGATCGCGGCCGGCCTCGCGCTCGCGGACGCGTCGGTCGTCACGCTCGCTCTGCCACAGCTCCTGCTCGAGCTGGACACGACGGTGGAGGGCGTGGCGGCGGTGATCGGCGTGTACACCGCGGTCCTCGCGCTGGGCCTGCCGCTGTCCGCCGCGCTGCACAGCCGCGCCACCGGCGTCGCGGGCGCGCTGCTGTTTGCCGCGGCCTCGATCGGCTGCGCCAGCTCCAATTCGCTCGAGCTGCTGCTGGTGATGCGGGCGCTGCAGGCG
>JACCSF010000249.1 GCA_013813135.1 Thermoleophilaceae bacterium
GCCCCGGTGCCATGGCCGCCGTGCGCCGGCGCCGGATCCTCGCGGCCGCCGCGGCCGCGCTGGCCGTGCTCGTAGCGGTGCTGTTGTGGCCGGTCGGGCTGCTGACCGGTGACGGCGACGACAAGCCGTCCGCCTCGGCGGACGGCGCGAGCAGCCCGATCTCCACGAAGCGCCAGGGGTCGGCCGTGATCGCGGTGCAGGACGGCAAGACCCAGATCCTCGTCCAGGCGGTGGGCCTCAAGCCGAGCACTCAGACCTCGGCGTACCAGGTGTGGCTCTACGACTCGCAGTCAAAGCGCAAGTCGCTGGGCGCGACGGCCACGGATAAGAAGGGCAACCTGCAGGTGATCGGCACCCTCCCCGAGGGCTACAAGGACTGGGACTTCATCGACGTCACCTCGGTCGACGTGAGCGGCCAGGGCGCCAAGCAGCAGGTGGAGACCGGCCAGTCGGTGCTGCGCGGGCTGCTCGAGCTCGCCAAGGAGCCGATCGAGACCGGCACCGGGCAGAACAAGGCCACGGTGCTGGCGAACATCCCCCTGCGGCCGCTTCCCGACTCCAGCGGATAGATGTCGTCCAGCCCGATGCGCTCCTTCGACCCGGGCCGGGTGGGGAGCCTGGAGTGCCGGGCCTGGGAGACGTACTACCGGCGCAAGTGGGGTGCTTTCCTGGTGGCGTCGGTCGGCCTGGTGAGGGCGGCGTTCCGGATGAGCTGGCCGCGCACGGATGCGGCGCGGAGGCTGATGAGGCGCTTCTACCAGTTGCTGCGCACCAGCGAGTCGCGGCGATTCGACCCCGCGCGGGCCGCCGAGCTCGAGGTGGAGTGGCGCGTGCACCGCGAGCACCAGCACGCCGCGCCGGGCGACCCCTCCGAGGGCCTGACCGCGGCGTTGCGCAGCCTCTACGCCTACACGTACTCGGTCAACCCCGCCGAGGTCCACCACGCCGCTGCGCTGCGGGCCGAGGCGATGGACGTCTCAGACCGCTGGGTTGAGGCCGGGAGCGACCCGGAGAACCCGCTGCTGGCGCAGGAACGGGCGCTGCTGGTGCGCTCGTACGCGGCGCTGCTGGCCGCGGTGCACCGCTAGGGCGGGAGCAGCTTTCCCGGGTTCATGATCCCGACCGGGTCGAGCCGTTCCTTGGCGGCCCGGATCAGGTCGACGCCCACCTCGCCGATCTCCGCGGACAGCCACTTGGCGTGGTCGCGTCCGATCGCATGGTGGTGCGTGATCGTGCCGCCGTTCGAGACGATCGCGTCGCAGGCCGCGGACTTGGCCGCGCGCCACTGGTCCAGTGGGACGTCGGCCTGCTGGCGGGCCAGGAACGTGTAGTAGAGCGACGCGCCGGAGCGGTACAGGTGCGACACGTGGCACATGATCAGCGGCGGCGTGCCGCGCTCGGAGAGCGATTTGCGCAGCGCGTCGCCGACGGCCGCATACAGCGTCGGCAGGTTGCTCCACGACGTGGCCGTCTCGAGTGTCTCCACGAAGGCGCCGTGGTCCAGCAGAGCGTCACGCAGGTAGGGACCCGCGTAGCGCCCGCGGAGCCATGCCGCGCCGGGCTTGCGGCCCAGGAGCACGCCGCCGCCCGCGCGCAGCAGCGCCCCCGTGTGCAGCCGGCGCCGCTCCACCTCGTCCTCCTCGCCCTCGAACCCCACGATCGCCAGGCAGCCGCCCTCGTGCCCGCGCATGCGCAGGTAGGCGCGGCCGGCCCGCTCGGTGGCGCTGCCGGTCGACGCCAGGGCGAGCGACAGCCGCGTCTCCTCCTCGTCCGAGAGCCGCACCACGTCCGGCGAGGCGTCGCCCTGCTCCATCACGCGCAGCGCCTCGTGGCCCTCGGCGAAAGACCGGAACGACCACCCCTCGTAGCGGCGGGCGGCCGGCAGCGCCCGCACCCGCAGCGTGGCCTCGCAGATCACGCCGAGCACCCCCTCGGAGCCGACCAGCAGCTCGCGCACGTCCGGCCCCGCAGCGGTCGCAGGCACGGGGCGGCGCGCCACCTCACCCGCCGGCGCGACCAGCCGCAGGCCCTCCACCAGCTCGTCGATGCGCCCGTACCCGGTCGAGGCCTGCCCCGCCGAGCGGGTCGCCACCCAGCCGCCCACGGTCGAATACTCGAACGACTGCGGGAAATGGCCCAGCGTGACGCCCTCCGCGGCCAGCCGCCGCTCGGCCTCCGGCCCGAACAATCCGGCCTCGAGTGTCGCGGTGAGCGATGTGCGGTCTACGGCCATCACGCGGTCGAGGCGGGCGAGGTCGAGCGAGACCACCGCCGGGAAGCCGTCGGCCACCGGGTCCACGCCGCCGACCACGCTGGTGCCGCCCCCGAACGGCACCACCGCCACGCGCGCATCGGCGCACGCAGCGAGCAGCGTCCGCACCTCGTCCGCCGAGCCGGGCTCCACGACGGCGTCGGGTGCGCCCGCCAGATTGCCCGAGCGCAGGCGAACCAGGTCTGGGTAGCTGCGGCCCGCCGCGTGCCCGACGCGGACCGCGCGGTCGTCGCGCACGTGACCCTCCCCCACCACCCGTGCCAGTCGCTCGCGCACGGACCGGTCTAGCCGCGACGCTCCCAGCCGCACCTCCTCGAGCGCCACCGGTCGCGTTGAGGCGGAGGGGTCGAGCCCCAGCTCCGAGCGCAGCATCGCCAGCGCCTGCTCGGGCAGCGCCACGTCGTGGCCGTCCGCGCCCCACCCCCACCACCTCATCCGAACAGCCTCTCGAGGCCGTCCACCGCGCCCTGCACCTGTCGGGTGCCGGCGGCACGGAACTGCAGCGGCGCGAAACGCGCCCAGCCGCGCGGCTTCTGGTCGAGCGCGATCACCACCAGCGTGCCGCCGTCCGTCGGCGACAGGTCCACCGACGTCGTCGCCTCAGCGAGGATGCGCTCGAATGGCGACTGCTCGACCTCCTGGCGCCACACCAGCCGGCTCGGCTCGTCGGCCGCCACGCGGGTGTAGTCCATCCGCACCGCCTTGCCCTTGGCGGACGTCAGCACCGTCGTCCAGGTCTCCGGCGTGGCTTCCTCGACACGTGTCACGCCCGGCCACCAGCGCGGCAGCTGCTCGGGGTCGTTGATCACCCGCCAGATCTCCTCGGCCGCCCGCGGCACCACGGTCTCGCGTCGCACGATCACTCCGAGTCGTAGACGAGCAGGGAATGTACGTCGTAGTCCGCGAGCCGTTCGCGTCCGTGCAGGAAGGCCAGTTCGATCACAAAGGCGCATCCTGCCACGACTCCGCCCGCCTGCTCAACCAGCCCGCACAGTGCCTTGGCCGTGCCCCCGGTGGCGAGCAGGTCGTCGTGCACCAGCACCCGCGCGCCGCCCCTCACGGCGTCCGCGTGCACCTCGAGCGCGTCCACGCCGTACTCCAGTTCGTATTCGACCGAAGTGACCTCGCGCGGCAGCTTGCCCGGCTTGCGGGCCAGGATGAAGCCCGCGCCGGCCTCCGCGGCCACCGCGCCACCGAGCACGAAGCCGCGGGCCTCGGCGGAGACGACGTAGTCGATGTCACAGGAGCGCACGTAGTCAGCCAGCCGGTCGACAGCCTCGCGCAGCGCCTTCGCGTCGAGGAACAGCGTGGTGATGTCGTAGAAGAGGATCCCCGGCTTCGGGAAGTCGGGGACCCGGCCGACGTAGCTGTCGAGATCCAGCGTCAGCGCGCGAGCTTGCGCAGGTCGCGGATCAGCAGCAGGTGCTTGAGGTGCGACGCGATCGCGGCCAGATTCTCGAGCGCCTCAACGGCCTCTTTGCGCCGCTCGGGATTCCGCGACCGCAGGGCCGGCGCCAGGATCTGCTCCAGCAGGGCCGCCTCGCGGTCGGCGGAGGTGCGGAACACGCGCAGATTGCGCCCGCCCACGCCGAAGCGCTTCAGCTCGGTTACCGCGCGGATGATTTCGCGCTCGGTGTCGTCGTAGAGCTGCTCACCGTCGCGGCGCTCGCCCTTGATCACGCCGAAGTCTTCGAGCTCCTTGACCAGCGCCTGGTCGGCGCCCGTGTCCTCCAGCACGTCGTCGAGCCTGTAGAGCGAGCCGGGCCCGCGCAGGGCCACGGTCGCGCGCCTTGGCTGCCGCGCATCGGGGGCTGTGCTCTGGGGAGCAGCCTCTGACTCCGTCAGGCCCGAGGCCAGCTCCTGGCGGATTACGCGCAGCGGCAGGAACTCGTCGCGCTGGAGGCGCAGGATGGTGCACAGGCGGTCCACGTCCGCGGGCGCGTAGAGCCGGTACCCACCCGGCGTGCGCCGGGGCGACAGCAGCTTCTGGTCCTCCAGGTAGCGGATCTTGGAGATCGAGATGTCGGGGAACTCGCGCTCGAGCTGCTTGACGACGGCCCCGATGGTGAGCGCCTTCTCCTTGCGCGGGGGCGGGCCGCCGGCGACCTCGGTGCTCATCGCTCGTCCAGATAGGTGAGCTTGTACTTGCCCACCTGGAGCTCGTCGCCGTTCTGGAGGCGGTGCGACTCGATCCGGCGCCGGTTCACGTACGTCCCGTTGAGAGAGCCGAGGTCGTCGATGTAGATGCCGTCGCGGCGCGCCACCAGCAGCGCGTGGTTGCGCGAAACGGTTACGTCGTCGAGGAAGATCTCGGCTTCGGGGCTGCGTCCGATGGTCATGCGCTCGGTGGCCAGGTTGAAGGCCTCGCCGGCGCGCCCGCCGCCCGAGCGGATCACGAGCGTGGCGCCCTCGTGGGTCACCGCTTCGAGGTCGACCACCTTCAGGTCCCCGGCCGCGTCGACCTGGTAGACCTCGGTCGTGTCACCCGGCTTGGCCGGTTCGGCCTCGCCGAGGAACGCACCGCACTTCTGGCAGTAGTTCGCGCCCTCGGCGTTGGCGAAGCCGCACTCGGGGCAATGCACGGCTACTCGACGTCTCCCTCCGAGGGCATTCCCTTGCCGGCGAGGATGTCCGTCAGCTGTTGCACGTCCGCGCCGCTGATCAGCGACTCCCCCGCCTCGTGCTTCTTCCGCAACCGGTTCACGAGCTCCGCGCGCAGGATGTCGATCTTGCCGTGCAGGATGCGGCGGCGGTACGACACCTCCTGCTCCTCCTCGGTCAGCTGCTGGATGAGGTCCTTCAGCTCCCGGTCGGAGAGGGCTCCGAGGTCAGGGAATGTGTCCAATGCGTTCCTTTCGGCAAGTCGGGAGCCAGCGAATATAGCCCATGCTCAAGTAGAGGTTGAGCCTTTACGCAAGGCCTGGAGACCATCTTGCAGATACAGAGCGGTGGCTGCAAGGGTGATCGCGAGTCCGAAGTACAGCAGCGCGTCAGATATCCAGGTCTCGGTGATCATGGCGAGACCGAGCGCTCCCATGACCGGCCAGACCGCCCAGCGGCCCAGCATGTTCACGCTCAGATCCATGCCGCGCCGCAGCGCCAGCTGTGTCAGCAGCAGCATGAACGCCTCGCGCGCGGCCAACACGAGCAGGGCCCAGCGCGGCAGCAGCTCGAAGTCCCACGCCACGATCACCCCCGAGATCACGAGCAGCCGGTCCGTGAGCGGGTCGAGGAGGGCGCCGAGGCGGCTGTACTGGCCCGTGATGCGCGCCGCCATGCCGTCGAACCAGTCGGTGGCGGCGACGAAGGCGAACAGGATCGTCGCGGTGGTGTCGCGCCCGTCGTCCGACTCGAGGGCCAGCACCAGGAAGATCGGGATCAGCAGGAGGCGGCCGACGCCGATCGCGTTGGGGATCGTCCAGGGATGCAGCGGCTCCCCGCGGCGCGTCTGCGGCGGCGGCCCGCCCGAGCGGTCCAGGCCGACCAGCCTGCGAAAGGTCAGCGGCCGGCGCTCGCCCGTCTCGGCGTGCGAGCCGCCCTCGCTCAGGGGAGGCTCGACCACAACTCCGCGGCCGCCTGCACGGCACCGTCGAGCGGCAGCGAACGCTGCTCCTGGCCGCGCCTGACCTGGGCGTCGACCTGGCCCGCCTCGACCCCCCGCTTTCCGACCGTGAGCCGTAGCGGGCAGCCGAGCAGCTCGGCGTCGGCGAACTTCTCGCCGGCGCTGCCCTCGCGATCGTCGTAGAGCACGTCGAAGCCGTCGGCGCGCAGGTCCTCGTAGAGGCGGTCAGCCACCGAGCGCGCTTCCTCCCCTTCCTTGCCGAGCGTGATCAGCTCCAGGTCGAAGGGGGCCAGCGCGCGCGGCCAGGCGATGCCCTGCTCGTCGTGGTACTGCTCGATCGCGGCGGCGAGGATGCGCGCCGGGCCGATCCCGTACGAGCCCATCACGATCGGTTGCTCCTTGCCCTGTTCGTCCAGGTAGCGCGCCCCGAGCGGCTCTGAGTAGCGCGTGCCGAGCTTGAAGATGTTGGCCACCTCGATCGCCGGCTCGATCCGGATCTCGCCGCCGTTCGGGCAGCGGTCGCCGGGCTCTACGCGGCGTATGTCCGCCCAGGTCGCCTCGAAATCGCGCCCCGGCTGCACGCCGCGCAAATGCAGGTCGCGGGCGTTGGCGCCGGTCACGAGCCCCTGCAGGCCGCGCAGCGCGTCGTCGGCGACCACGCCCACCTTCGCTGCGACCGGACCGATGTAGCCAGGCTCGGTGCCGAACAGCTCGCGCACCTCGTCGCCCTCGGCGGGCCGGAAGGGCGCTCCCAGCGCGTTCTGCAGCTTGATCTCGTTGAGACGGTGATCGCCGCGCACCAGCGCCAGGACCGGGCCGCGGCCCTCGACCACGACCGGCAGCGCCTTGATGAGCGCCCCCGCCGGCACGCGGAGCATCGAGGCGACCGCGTCGATGGTGGTCGCCCCGGGCGTTTCGACCGGCTCGGGAGCGTCGAGCGGCTGCGGCAGCGCGTCGACGGGCTGCGCAGTGGCGCTCGCCACCTCCACGTTCGCCGCGTAGCCCGACTCCGACAGCGCGACCTCGTTCTCGCCCGCGGCGCAGGGCGCCATGTACTCGTCCGCGCCCGAGCCGCCCATCATCCCCACGTCGGCCTCGACGCGGTACCACTCGAGGCCGCTGCGGTCGAAGATCGCGTCGTAGGCCTTGATATGCAACCGGTAGGACTCGTCGAGGCCCTGTTCGTCGCGGTCGAACGAGTAGGAGTCCTTCATGATGAACTCGCGCGTGCGCAGAACCCCCGCCCGCGGGCGCGGCTCGTCGCGCTCCTTGATCTGGAAGTGGTAGAGCAGTTTCGGGAGGTCGCGGTAGGAGCGGATCTCGCGCGACGCGTGGAGGGTGATGACCTCCTCGTGCGTCATCGCCAGCACGAGGTCCGCTCCGCGCCGGTCCTGCAGCTTGAACAGCTCGTCGATTTCGTAGCGGCCCGTCTTCTTCCACGGCTCGGCCGGCTGCAGCACCGGCATCAGCATCTCGCACGCGCCGATCGCGTCGAGCTCCTCGCGCACGATCTGCTCGACCTTGCGGTGGGCGCGCCATCCTGCCGGCAGCCACGTCCACAGGCCGGCTCCAACCTGGCGGGCCAGGCCGGCGCGCACGAGCAGGCGATGGGAGGCCGCCTCGGCGTCGGCGGGATCCTCGCGCGTGGTGGGCAGGAAGTAGCGGGAGAGGCGAGTCACCGGGGGGCGACTATAACCCGGTCGCACTCAAAATCCGGCGCGCGTTTGCCGCCTATTTCGCCGTCAACGTACGGTTCGTGAGCTGCGCGCGCTCTAAGCGCGCGAGAAGCGGCGGCCCTCGGTGGGGCTTGCCGCCTCGTCCAGCTCGATGCGCTTGGCCTTCGGCGCTCCGGCCATCGGCAGCGCCTGGCCCTCGGTGAGCGCCTGGTTCGCGGCCGCCGCGGCCTCCATGGCCGCCAGCCGCTCCGGCGTCAGCTCGCCCGCGTTCTCCTCTTCGATGAGCTCGAGCCAGGCGGCGCCCTCGGCGGCCTTGTTCTCGTCCACGACCACGCGGCCGACGCTCAGGGACTTGTCGATCTCCGCGAACAGCTCATCCACCAGCCGGTCCTGGGGCACCTTCCGGAGCGGCTTGCCGTGGGCGAAGATCAGGCCCTCGTTCTTGGCGCCCGTGATGCCGAAGTCGGCGTGCGACGCCTCGCCGATGCCGTTCACCGCGCAGCCCAGGACCGCGACCTCGATCGGGTCGTCGTAGGCGCGCAGGCGCTCCTCGATGTCGGCCACGACGGTGTCCATGTCGAACTGCAGGCGGCCGCATGTGGGGCACGCGATCAGCACCGGCCCGCGCTCGCGCAGCTTCAATGCCTTGAGGATCTCCCAGGCCACCTTGACCTCCTCCTCCGCGTGGAAGGTGGAGAGCGAGATGCGGATCGTGTCCCCTACGCCGTCCGCCAGCAGCGTCCCGAGGCCGACGGCGGACTTGAGCGAACCCGACCACTTCGTGCCCGCCTCGGTGATGCCGAGGTGGAGCGGGTTGTCGATCTTCTGCGAGAGCAGGCGGTTGGAGGCGATCGTGTTCGGCACGTTGGTCGACTTGATCGAGACCTTGAAGTCCTGGAAGTCGAGCTTGTCCATCAGCTCGACGTGCTCGATGGCGGCGGCCACAAGCGCCTCCACGGGGCTCTCTCGCTCGAGCTCGTGCAGGTGCTTCGGCAGCGACCCGGAGTTCACGCCGATGCGCAGGGGCACGCTTGCCGCGCGCGCCTTCTCGACCACCTCGCCGGTCTTCTCGTGACCGCCGATGTTGCCCGGGTTGATGCGGACGCAGTGCGCCCCGGCGTCGATCGCCTTCAGCGCCAGGGTGTGGTTGAAGTGGATGTCGGCGATCACCGGGATCGGCGACTCGACCACGATCCGCTCCAGGGCGCGCACGTCGTCGTCGCGCGGCACGGCGCAGCGCACCAGATCGCCGCCGGCCTCGGCGATCGCGTGGATCTGGCGCATGGTCGCCTCGTAGTCCGCGGTCTCCGTCTTCGTCATCGACTGGACCGCGACGGGCGCCCCGCCGCCGATCTTCACCCCGCCCACGTCGATCTGCCGCTTGGAGGCCATGGCCCCAAGGGTATCTAGGCGTACAGCGCCTCGATCTCCTTCTCGTACTTCTGGTGGATCGGCTTGCGCTTGAGCTTCATCGTGGGCGTCAGCTCGTCGCCGCCGGGCTCCCACTCGGCGGGGAGCACCTTGTACCGCTTGATCTGCTCCACGCGGGCCATTTGCTCGTTGGCCGCGTTCACGCCGCGCTCCACCTCGGCCAGCACCCCGTCCTCTCCGTGCTGCTGCGCGAAGGCGGGCGCCACGTCGGGGTCGAGGGTGATCAGGGCCACGTTGTAGGGGCGCATGTCGCCGATCGCGATCACCTGGCCGATTACCGGGCTGCTCGCCTTCACCCTGGCCTCGATGTTGGCCGGCGACATGTTCTTGCCGCCCGCGCTGATGATCAGCTCCTTCTTGCGGTCGACGATCTTCAGGTAGCCGTCCCCGTCGAACTCGCCCACGTCGCCCGTGTGCAGCCAGCCCTCGTCGTCGATCGCCTCGCGCGTCTGGTCCGGCTGGTTGCGGTAGCCGCTCGTGACCACCGCGCCGCGGATCAGCACCTCGCCGTCCTCGGCTAGCTTGATCTCGACGCCGGGAGAAACCGGCCCAACGGTGCCGATCTTGATCCGGTCGGGCGGGTTGCACGTGCCGTACCCGGTGGTCTCGGACATGCCCCACAGCTCGGCAAGCGGCACGCCGATGGCGTGGAAGAACTCGATCACCTCGCGCGGCGTCGGGGCCGCGCCCACGTTGATCGACTCGATCTGGTCGAGCCCGAGCCGCTTGCGGAGCTTGGACAGCACCAGCTCGTCCGCCTTGGCGTGCTCTGCCAGCAGCTCCTCGGGGACCGCCTCCCCGGCCTGCTCCAGCCTGACCTTGCGCAGCCCCACGTCGAGCGCCCACCGCGTCGCCTGCTTGCGCGCCTCGTCCTGCTCGGCCTCGACGCCCGCCTCGATGGCGGCCTTGAGCTTCTCGAAGATGCGCGGCACCGCGAAGAACCACGTCGGCCTGACCTCGGGCAGGTAGGCCACCACCTGGCGCGGATCGGGGCACGCCGTGGTGGTGAAGCCGAGCAGCATCGGCAGGTAGTGCGAGCAGGCCCGCTCGGCGATGTGGGCCATCGGCAGCCAGGACACAACCCGGCCGTCGCTCGGAAACGCGATCACCTCGTCGAAGCCCCGCACCGCCGCGATCAGGTTCGAGTGCGTCAGCTGCACGCCCTTGGGCGGGCCGGTGGTGCCCGACGTGTAGATCAGCGTGAGGATGTCGTCGGGCTGGGCGGCGCGCCAGGCCGCATCGAAGTCAAAGCCCTCGGGGGCGTGCGACTCGACGTCGATGCCGTCCTCGTCGTCCACGACGATCAGGTGCTCGATCCCTTCGAGCCCCCGCACGCGGTCCAGGAACGCCTTCTCGGTGACCAGGATGCGTGCCTCGGCGTCCTGCAACTGGTACTGGATCTGCTCGGGCGCGTAGCTGTTGTAGATCGAGAAGGGGGTGGCGCCCAGGTGCAGGGCGGCGGTGTCGAACCAGTGGAACTCCGGGCGGTTCGTGAGCATGATCCCCATGCTCGAGCCGCGCTCGAGGCCGAGCCCCGCCAGGCCGGCCGCGACGCGGCGCACCCTGTCGGCGTAGTCGCGCCAGGTGATCGCGAACTCGTCCTCCTTGAGGCGCAGGGCTGGGCGATCGGGATTAGCCGCTGCCGTGAGCTGGAAGGCCTCCGCGACGGTGGACGCGTCGAGGCCCGCCGGGCGCTCAGAGCGGTGTGCGCTGCTGACCGTCATGCGCGGAATCTAACCGAACGCTGCGCAGCCGGCCAAGCCGGCTGCTTGCGCCTAACGCACTTGGAAGCCCTCGCCCGTGAGCCTGTCGATGTCGTTCGAGAGCCCGATCAGGAAGATCAGGATCACGAGCATGAACCCGACCACGCTGGCCCGCTCCATCACGGAGATCGGCACCGGCTTGCGCCTCACCTTCTCCACGATCGCCCAGAAGATGTGGCCGCCGTCGAGCGGCAGGAACGGGAACAGGTTCACGATCGCCAGGGAGAGCGAGATCAGCGCGAGGATGCCGATCACGTCCGCGAACTGGTTGAGGATCGTCTGGCGCGTGGCCTCGTATGAGCCCACGACCCCTGAGATCTCCTTGCGCTGCTCCGGGTTGATCAGGCGTGCGGGCAGCTCGAGCGTCGCCTTGGTGAAGAACCAGTACCGGTCCGTGGTGAGGTCGAGCGCCGAACCGAACGAGAGGTCGTCGCGCTTGTCCGTGGAGCCGTACTGGAAGCCGACGCGGGTGCGCTTGGCCTGCGGGTCGTAGATCGGGGTGATCTCGATCTGGCGCCGCGTCCCGTCGCGCACGACGGTGAGCTGCGCCGGGGTCTCCGCCTTGCAGCCGGCCCTGGGCGGGCGCTCGGCGCAACGGTGGGCGGAGATGCGCTCCGTCAGCTTGTCCGGCTCGACGCGCCGGCCGTCGACGGCCACGATCTTGTCGTCGACGCGCAGCTGGCCCGCGGCCGGGTAGTTCTTCTCGACGGCGGCGACGCCCGTCTCGTACGGGCCCACCGCGAAGTAGAAGACGAACAGCAGCACGAAGGCGAGGACGAGGTTCACCGCGGGCCCGGCGCTGATCACGACGATCCGCTTCCAGACCGGCTGGGCGTGGTACGCGCGGTCGCGAACCTCCTCGGGCAGATCCTCCGAGGGGTTCATCCCGCTGATCTTCACGTAGCCGCCCGCCGGGATCGCGCCGATCGCGTACTCGGTCTCCCCCACCTTCTTGCTCAGCAGCGTCGGCGGGAAGAACAGCGAGAACTTCTCCACGCGCATCCCCACCGCCTTGGCCGCGGTGAAGTGGCCCAGCTCGTGCAGGATCACCAGCAGCGCGAAGCCGATGAAGGCGAGCACCCAGCTCACGCGGCCACCGCCCTGGCAACCTCGCGCGCCTGGGTGTCGGCCTCGTAGAGGTCGCTGAAGTGGCGCACCGCCTTGGCCGGCAGCTCTTCCAAGGTCGACTCGATCACCCGCGCGATGCCGGTGAACGACAGGTCGCCGCGCAGGAACGCGTGCACCGCCACCTCGTTGGCAGCGTTCAGCACGCAGGGCGCCGTACCCCCGGCGGCCGCCGCCTCGCGGGCCAGCCGCAGGCAGGCGAACGCGCCGGTGTCCGGCGCCTCGAAGGTGAGCCGGCCGAGCTCGACGAGGTCGAGGTGTGGCACGGGCACGTCGGCGCGGTCGGGGTGGTGGAGCGCATAGGAGATCGGCACGCGCATATCCGGGTATCCGAGGTGGGCCAGCGAAGCACCGTCGTTGAGCTGCACCAGCGCATGTACGATCGACTGCGGGTGCACGACCACGTCGAGCCGCTCGTACGGCACGCCGAACAGGTGGTGGGCCTCGATCAGCTCGAGGCCCTTGTTCATCAGGGTGGCCGAGTCGATCGTGATCTTGCCGCCCATGTCCCAGGTGGGGTGCGCGAGGGCCTCCTCGCGCGTGACTGCGTCCAGGTCGGTGCGGCCGCGGAAGGGGCCGCCGCTGGCCGTCAGGACGAGCCTGTCGACCGTGCCCGGCCGCCGGCCCTCGAGCAGCTGGAACAGCGCGGAGTGCTCGGAGTCGACCGGGATCAGCTGCGCTCCGGTGGCCTCGGCCAGCGCCGTGACCAGCTCTCCGCCCACGACCAGGCTCTCCTTGTTGGCCAGTGCCAGGTCGATGCCCTCGCCCAGCGTGGCCACCGTCGGCCCGAGCCCCGCGGACCCGACCAGCGCGTTCAGAACGAGGTCGCAGTCGGTGTCCGTGATCAGCTCGACGAGGCCCTCGGCGCCCGCCAGCACCGAGGCGTGCTCGGCGGCGCGGGCCGCGGCGTCCGGGTCCGCGAGCGCGATGCGCTCGACGCCGAAGCGGCGGGCCTGCTCCAGCAGCAGCTCCCAGCTGGACGCGGCGGCCAGCCCGACCACCTCGAGCCCGTCGCTGCCCTCGACCACGTCGAGCGCCTGGGTGCCGATCGAGCCCGTGGACCCGACGATGACGATTCTGCGCACCCGGCTCAGTCTAGGAGTCGGCGTGCAGCACTTCGAGCAGCGCCTCCACGACGCCCGGATCGAGCTGCATCCCGGCGACCCGGCGCAGCTCCGCCTCCGCCTGCTGCGGGCGCAGCGCCGAGCGGTACGGCCGCTTAGCGGTCATCGCGTCGTAGGCGTCGCAGGCGAGCAGGATGCGCGCACCGAGCGGGATCTGCTCCCCGGCGAGCCCGTCGGGGTATCCGGCGCCGTCCCAGCGCTCGTGCGCGGCGCGCACCAGCGGCAGCGCGTCGGCGAGAAACTCGACCGGCGAGAGGATGCCCTCGCCGATCAGCGGGGTGCGCTCGACCGCGGGTCGCTCCTCCGCCGTGAGCGGCCCCGGCTTGTTGAGGATCGCTTCGGGCACGCCGAGCTCGCCGATGTCGTGCAGCGTGGCGGCGTAGCGGAGCGCCGTCACGCCGTCCTCCCCCATCTCGAGCCGCCTGCCGACCGCCTCGCAGCGCTGCACGAGCGAAGCCGGCGACTCGGCCGTGGCGGCGGCCCGCGCGTCGAGGGCGGCCTTGAGCGCCTCCGCCGTGCCGAGCTGGGCGCGCTCGAGCCGGGAATGGAGCATGGCCGAGCGCAGGCCGGCGGAGAGCTGGTGGGCCGCTGCCCGCAGCATGCTCGCGTCGCCGTCGTCAAAGGCGTCGCGTTCGGTCGACTGAAGGCTGATCACGCCCCATGGCCGGGCGTCGACGACGAGCGGCACGTCCAGCTCCGAACGAATGTCCGCAGTCGCCTCCGTGGTGGCGTGGTCGGGTTCGAGGGTCACGTCGGCGGCCAGCACCACGCCCCCCTGGCGCAGGCAGCGCCCGACAAGCCCGCGCTCGATCGCCTGGGTGTAGCCGCGCATCTCGGGCCGGGCGAAGGCGCCGGCTCCCGCGCACAGCGCCATGCGCCCGCCGTCGCGCAGGCGGAAGATCGCCGTGGCCTGGGCTCCCATCGCCTCGTGCACGACGTTGACGGACGCCTCGACCATCGCCCCCTCGCGCGTCTCCCGCGCCAGGCCGGATCCGAGGGCGCTGGTCAGGTCGGTCTGGCGCCGCCAGCGATCGCGCAGCGCCGCCCCCTTGCGCGCCGAGCGGGGCGGAATCGCCGAGCGCAGCAGCAGCGCCGCCTCCACACGGCCCTCCTCCAGCGGAGCCGTGCGGTCGTCCGAGTAGAGCTCCAGCAGCCAGGTCAGATCCTGGTCCGCGGCCGTGGCGGCGAGCACGCTCGTGCGCCCCAGCAGCTCCAGCAGCGTTCGCTCCGCCCGATCGGCTGCCTGGTCGTCGACCCGCGCCACGAACGCGCCGGCACCCGCCAGCAGCAGCCGCGCCGTCGCGGGGTACTCCTCGACCGAGTAGACGTCGTTGTCCAAGCCGAGGCGCAGGCCCTCGAGGCGCTTGTCGCGCCCGTCGGCGGTCGCGACCGTGTGGATCGTGTGGCTGCCCTCCGGCGCGAACGAGATCGCCCACGCCGCGGTGTTGAGCGCCTCCGACAGGGCGACGGCCACGGCTTCGATGCGCTCGAGCGGGCCCTCCGCGGCCAGGTCGTCCGCGAAGCGCGCGCTCAGGTCCTGAACGGCGTCGCGAACGCGCTCCTGGGTGGTCCGCCGCAGCGTGCGGCGCTCGGGGTGCTGCGTCACGTCGGAGGCCCGCGAGCCCGCGGTGAAGATCTGGCCGCCGCCGTTGCGCTTGGCCCGGTAGAGCGCGGCGTCGGCCGCGCGCATCAGCTCGGCCAACGTGTCCACGCCGTGCCCGAGCGCGGCCGCGCCACAGGAGATCAGGATGCGGTGCCCGTCCGCTTCGTCGAGGTTGGCGAGCGTCGCGGCCGCCAGAACGCGGGCGTCCTCGAGGCTGGCGCCCTCCATCACCACGCAGAACTCGTCGCCGGACAGGCGCCCGACCAGGTTGCCGGCGCGCGCCGCGGCAGCCGCGACCAGCGCCTCGCCCACGCGCTGCAGGGCGCGGTCGCCGGCGTCGTGGCCTGCCGCGTCGTTGATGGCCTTCAGCTCGTCCACGTCGCACAGCAGCACCGCCAGCGTGGCGTTGCGGTCGGTGGCGCGGGCCACGGCGCGCTGCAGGCGCTCCTCGAGCGCCCGCCGGTTGGCCAGGCCCGTGAGCGGGTCCTCGTAGGCGAGTCGCGACACGCGCGAGAACAGCTCGGCGCGCCCGATCGCAACAGCCAGCTGGCCGGCGACCGTCTCGAGGAAGCGGACGTCCTCGCCCCGGAAGCGCGGCTGGCCCGGCGCCGTGGTGGCGTAGACCTCGCCCCAGGCCTCTCCCTCCACGAGGATCGGCACGCCGACCTCGGACTCCTTGCCGAGCCGGATCAGCCGCCTCGCGGACACCTCATCGATTTCCACGGCGTCCACGGCGTGGAAGTACGCGAGCCCCTCGACCACCAGGCGCTCGGCTGTGCGGTCCTCGCGCAGCGGATGGATCTCGGCGATCGGGTAGCGGTCCTCGCCCGGGCCCAGCTCGCCCACGTTGATGACCGTGCGCAGCACATCCTCATCGCGCTCCCAGCGGCTCACCGACAGCGACGCGGCGCCGATCGCGGCGCGCGCCTCCTCGGCGGCCACCTCGAGCACCTCCTCGAGGTTGTGCGCGCCCGCCGCGGCGGCGGCGACCCTCAGCAGCGCCTCGCGCTCAGATCCGGCTTGGCCGTAGCTCGGCGCAGCGACGATTCCCCTGGCGGGCTCCACCTAGAGAACATCGGGCAAACGGCCCTCCGGCTTGAGAGAATGCACCCCCAAATGCGCTTCGGAATCTTCTACGAGCACCAGAACCCTCGGCCCTGGAAGCAGGAGCGCTCGGAGCACGCTCTGTTGAAGGACGCCCTGGCGCAGGTCGAGCTGGCCGACCGGCTCGGGTTCGACTACGTCTGGGAGGTCGAGCATCACTTCCTCGAGGAGTACTCGCACTCCTCGGCGCCCGAGGTGTTCCTGGCCGCAGCCGCGGCGCGCACCCAGAGGATCCGGCTCGGGCACGGCATCGTGCAGATCCCGCCCGCCGTCAACCATCCAGCGCGCGTGGCCGAGCGGGTCGCCACGCTCGACCTCATCTCCGACGGGCGCGTGGACTTCGGGACCGGCGAGTCGTCCTCGGCCGCGGAGCTGGGCGGCTTCCTGATCGACCGGACGCGCAAGCGCGACATGTGGGAGGACGCGATGGGCGCGATCGCGCGCATGTTCGTCGAGGAGCCGTTCGCCGGCTGGGACAGCGAGTTCTGGAGCATGCCGCCGCGCAACGTGATCCCGAAAACGCTCCAGAAGCCGCATCCGCCGCTGTGGGTTGCCTGCAGCCGGCGCGAGACGATCCAGTTCGCCGCGCGCAACGGCATCGGCGCGCTCTCGTTCTCTTTCGTAGAGCCCGAGGACGCCGGGCGCTGGGTCGAGGAGTACTACGAGCTGATCGAGTCCGACGAGTGCGTCCCTGTCGGCTTCAACGTCAACCCCGCCGTGGCCGTCGTCCTGCCGATGATGCTGCACGAGGACGAGGCGACGGCCATCGATCGCGGCATCGACGGCGCCCACTTCTTCGGCTACTCGCTCGCCCACTTCTACGGCATGGGGCAGCACCAGCCGGGCCGCACCGTCGTGTGGGACGAGTTCCTGGCCAACCGCGACCAGCGCGGCTTCGCCCGCTCGCTCGTGACCCCCGACGCCGCGCCGCTGGCCGTGAAGATCATGCAGCACGGCCTCGGCTCGCTGCGCGGCGCCATCGGAACGCCGGATCAGGTGCTCGACCTCTGCCGCCGCTACGAGGCGGTCGGCGTGGATCAGGTGATCTTCGTGCTCCAGGCCGGGCCCAACCGGCACGAGCACATCTGCGACAGCCTGGAGCTGTTCGCCAGGAAGGTGATGCCGGAGTTCGCCCGCGACCGCGAGCACAGGGAGCGGGCCAAGAACGAGCGCCTGGCTCCCGCGGTGACGCGAGCGCTGGCACGCCGGGAGCCGGCGCGCGAGGCGCCGCCGGCGTACCTGATCGACGAACAGGCGGAGCT
>JACCSF010000273.1 GCA_013813135.1 Thermoleophilaceae bacterium
CACCGGATGCCGCCGTGACTTCATAGAAGCCTGGACATCACTCGACACAGCTCTGTCCGGCGGCCTCCACATCACCCAGGTCAACGAGGATGCGGAGGGAAGCGATGATCGCAGTCGGGGTCGACACTCACAAGGACACCCATGTCGTGGGTGCCCTCGATCAGCTCGGTCAGCTGCTCGGGGAGCTCACGATCGAAGCGAACACCGTCGGCTATGGCGAGTTGGTCGCTTGGGCGAGAGCGCTCGGCGAGGACGTCGTGATCGGAATCTGTACCCGATACATGTGCTACTGATTTAGTGGTGAGCGACGGCAATGCCGCAATGCAGGCGACCGCCCCGGATCGGGGTCTGGGCCCGGCGGAGGCCCGCCGGGTGCTAGCCGGGCTGGTGGTCTTCGCGCTGGTCGCGGTGGCGGGCGCCTGGGACTTCACGGTCGCGTACTTCGAGGCGGTCTGGCAGGCGCTCGTGGCGGCGCTGTTGACGATTCTCGGGGGCTGAGACCCCTGGCCGACTCCCGTCCGGTCGGCGCCGAGACCGCCCACGCGATGTGGGCGACGGTCGTGCGCGACGGCGAGGAGGACTACGTCGCCATCGAGGAGCCGCTTGAGATACGGGTCGACGGCGCCCCGCTCGCCGTGACAATGCGTACGCCCGGCCACGGCGAGGAGCTCGCGGTCGGCTTCCTTTACACCGAGGGACTGATCGACGGCCCGCGCACGGCCGGCCCGACCGCCGACCTCGCTGTCAACACGATCGAGGTCCAAGGCCCGCTGGGTCGCGATCCCGGTGCGCGGCGCTTCTACACCACCTCCTCCTGCGGCGTGTGCGGCAAGGGGGCGCTGGAGGAGGTCGCGGTCCACGCCGAGCCGGCGGCGCCGGGCCCCGAGATCGACCGCGCGCTGCTCGCCGCCCTGCCGGACCGCCTGCGCCAGCCGACGTTCGAGCGCACGGGTGGGCTGCACGCCACGGGCTTGTTCGACCCGGGCGGGGAGCTCCTGCTCGTCCGCGAGGACGTCGGCCGCCACAACGCCATGGACAAGGTCGTCGGCCGCGCCGTGCTCGACGGGCTTGCTCCCCTCCACGGGCGCATCCTGTGCGTGAGCGGACGCCTGTCGTTCGAGCTGGTGCAGAAGGCAGCCGTCGCCGGGGCGCCGGTGCTGGTGGGCGTGGGCGCCCCGAGCTCGCTCGCCGTCAGCCTGGCTGCCGACCGCGGGATGACGCTCAGCGGCTTCGCGCGCCGGGGTCAGGTCAACGTCTACACGGGCGCGGAGAGAGTCCGAGGCTGAGGCGCCGATGCCGTCGCCCCGGCCGTCCGAGCTGACCGCGCCTCCCCCCGCGGAGGCGGTGGATGCCTGTTTCCCTACATCCCCGGCCAGTCGGGCTACAACAAGCGGGTCCGGGCGCTGGCGCCCGAGATCGTGCGCGTGCTCGGCTACCTGGCGCGGATCTCGCCGTCGTGGTGCGACAACCTTCGCCTCGTCGACGCGACGCCGGTTTCGCTGCGGTCAGTCGCGCGAGACTGTGAAGCGCTCGCAGTTCGGCTACACCGTGATCGGCGACAAGGGGCTCTCCGGCGCCGATTTCGAGGATCTCGTCGCCGCCCTCGGAGGCGCCTTCCTGCGCCCCGACCGACGCGACGAGGCGCCTCGCTTCGGCAATCTCGGCGGCTGCCGCCAATGGATCGAAGCGATCTTCGACCAGCTCAAGGACCAGCTCTCGCTCGAGCGCCACGCAGCCCACACGATCGACGGGCTCTGCGCGCGCGTCGCCCAACGCCTGCTCGCACTCGGCGCCTGCGTCTGGCACAACCGCGAAGTCGGCCAACCCGGTCGCAGCCTGATCGCCCACGACCACTGATCCCCGCGAATGAGAATCAGTCATCTAGTGGTCGCTCCTCCAATTTTCGTGTCCGTTGTGCCGGCTGCAAGTCTTCGCCTGGCGGCGTGGGGAGCGGCGCGTGCTGCGCACGCGAGCGACCGCGTGTACCGCGAAGGGGTGATGACGCCGCCTGACGATGCTTTGCAGCCGGCTACCCGATGCTGCCGACCATCTCGAGCTGAATCAACCTGTTCAGCTCGATCGCGTACTCCATCGGCAGCTCTTTGGTGACCGGCTCGATGAAGCCGTTCACGATCATCGCGGCCGCCTCCTCCTCGGTCAGGCCGCGCGACTGCAGGTAGAACAGCTGCTCGTCGGAGATCTTGCCGACGACCGCCTCGTGGGCGACCGTCACGTGCGGGTTCTGGATCTGGATGTCGGGCCAGGTGT
>JACCSF010000297.1 GCA_013813135.1 Thermoleophilaceae bacterium
CTCGGAGGCCACGCCGCGGATGCGGGCGATCTCGGGCCGCGACACCGGGCGCAGGTAGGCGACGATCGCCAGGCACTCGGCCTGGGCCTGCGTGAGCGCCGGCGTACGCGGCTTGGCCAGCAGCCGCCGCGCGGCGCGCTCGGCGACGGGGTCGGTCGCCAGCGTGAAGCCGCCGGCGACCTCGCGCAGCACGACCCCCCGAAACCCCTCGGCGTAGTGCTCGCGCAGGCGCGCCAGCGCCTCGATGATCTCGCCCTCGGACACCTCGCAGGCCTCGGCCAGGCGCTCGACGGAGACGGGCTCGGGCGAGAGGAACAGGAGCGCCTCCACGGTGCGGGCCAGGTCGTTCACGAGCCGGTCTCCGCAGCGCCGCGGCGTTCGGCCGGCACCACCGTGATCGGGCCGAACGGCACCTCCTGCTCCCACTTCGCCTCACCGGCCTTGTAGAGCTCGAGCAGCGCGAACAGAGTGACGGCCTCGGTCAGCCGGTCGCTGCCCTCGACTGCGTCATCGAAGGAGAAACGGCTGCCGCCGGCCAGCAGGTCGCGCAGGTGCGCCAGGCGCTGCTCGACCGACACGGCAGGCCGGCGCACGTGCCCCAGGTCGAGCGGCGGTGGCACCAACAGCAGGCCCCCGATCGCCTCGGCGAGCCGCGTGGGGTCGTAGGCCGCCTCGGCCGCATCGAGCGAGACGCGCCGCAGCCGGGGTGGCAGCGGCGCCGACCGGTAGCGGTAGCCGTGCTCGGACTCGAGGCGGTCGCGCAGGTGCTGAGCCGCGCCGCGGTAGCGGTGGTACTCGAGCATCCGCGCGAGCAGCTCCTCGGCGGCCTCCCGGGGCTCGAGGTCGAGGCCCTCCTCGTCCTCCTGGGGCAGCATCAGGCGCGACTTCAGCTCCAGCAGGGCGGCGATCAGGACGAGGAACTCGGTGGCGGCCTCGAGGTCCAGCTCGCCCGATCGCTCCAGGTACTCGACGTAAGCCAGCACCACCTCGGCCAGATCGACCTCGAGCAGGTCGATCTCGTCCCTCAGGACCAGCGTCAGGAGCAGGTCGAAGGGCCCGTGGAAGACCTCCAGGTCGAGGTCGAGCGTCGCCAGGGACATCGGCCGGAAGCCTAGCCGCGGCGCTGGACGGCGGGGCTGGCGGCGCCCTTTGGTCCGATTCCCATGACGTCGCGCACCTCCGCCAACATCGGCGTGGCGATCGCGCGGGCCCGCTCGGCGCCCTCGGCCAGCATGCGCTCGAGGCCATCCTCGTCCGGGCGCAGCTCGCGGTAGCGCTCGCGCACCGGCGCCAGCAGCCCCACGACGTCCTCGGCGACCGCGTTCTTGAAGGTGCCGTAGCCCTCCCCCTCGAACTCGCGCTCGATGTCTTCGGGCGCGGCCCCGCGCGTGACCGACATGACCTCGATCAGGTTCGAGATGCCCGGCTTGTCCGGCCCGCGCACCACCTCGCGGCCCGAGTCCGTCTCGGCGCGGGCGAGTTTGCGGCGAATGTCGTCGGGCTCGTCGTCGATGTAGATCAGGCCGGCATCGGTCCCATAGCTGGTGGACATCTTGGTGCTCGGGTCCTGCAGGTCCATGATGCGCGCCCCGACCTCGGGGATCACGTGCTTCGGCTCGACCAGCACCTCGCCGTAGGTGGAGTTGAAGCGGCGAGCGATCTCGCGGGCCAGCTCGATGTGCTGGCGCTGGTCGTCGCCGACCGGGACCTCGTCGCTGCGGTAGAGCAGGATGTCCGCCGCCTGGAGCACCGGATACAGGAACAGGCTGGTGCGCACGAGCTCCTGCTCGCGCTCGGACTTGTCCTTGAACTGGTGCATGCGCTGAAGGTCGCCGCAGGGGGTGACCGAACAGAGCAGCCAGGTCAGCTCGGTGTGCTCGCGCACGTCGGACTGGCGGAACAGGATGCAGCGCCCGGGATCCAGGCCGGCGGCCAGCAGCATCGCCGTTGTGTCCAGCACGTACCCGGGGAGGGCCTCGGGGTCGTAGGCCACGCTCGTGGCGTGCAGGTCGACGATGCAGTAGATCGCGGGATCGGCGCGCTCCTGCCCCTCCAGGTAGCCCCGGATCGCCCCAATGTAGTTGCCGATGTGCTTGCGGCCGGTCGGTTGAATGCCGGAGAAGATGCGCACGCGGCGGCCAGGATAGGGGACGGCGGGCGCTCGGCCGAGCCGAGTGCTTGCGGCTACGCTGGGCCGACCACCACCGGAACGCGCTCCACGGCGTTGTTCGCGTAGCCCTTGAGGTTCCAGGGCGCGTCGAGCGGCTGCGTCTGCCCGGCCGCGTCGGTCGCACGCGAGGACAGCACGTGCGAGCCCGGCGTGGCTTCCCACTCGAAGCGCCAGCCACGCCAGGCGGCCTCGCCGAGCGGCTCGTCGAGCTCGGCGGCCGCGAAGCTCGCGCCGGCGTCCGTGGAGACCTCCACCCGCTCGATCCGCCCGTAGCCCGACCAGGCGCGGCCGGTCAGGGGCCCGGGCCCGGGCTCGAGGTGGCGCTCGCGGCTCATGAAGTCGGGCACGCCCGGCGGCACCATCAGCGAGCGCGGCTGCATGCGCGTGACGGGATCGCCGGGCTCGCCGCCGGCGCCGTACATGCGGTAGGCCACCGCGTTCTGGTAGCCGTCGAACGGCTGCTCCAGCAGCGTGATGCGGGTCAGCCACTTCACGTTCGTCATGCCGTACCAGCCGGGCACGACCAGCCGCAGCGGGAAGCCGTGCTGCGGAGGCAGCGGCGCCCCGTTCATCTCGTAGGCCAGCAGGGCGCCCTCGGTGTCGGCGAGCGCCAGCGCGCGCTCGTAGGACTGCGGCGCGCCGCCCTCGATGCCGCGATCGAGGCCCGTGAACAGCGCCTCGACAGCGCTCGGGCGCACGCCGGCCTCGTCGAGCAGCGGCGCGAGCGGCGTGCCGGCCCACTCCGCCGTGCCGACAGCCTCGGTCAGCCACGGCTGGCTGAGCGGTCGCGGGCTGAGCAGGGCGCGGCCGTTGCCGGCGCATTCGAAGGTGACCGGCATCGACACCGCCTCCCGGGCTCGCAGGTCGTCGAGCGTCAGGCTCAGCGGCCTTTCGACGGCGCCGCTCACCTCGAGCCGGAAAACAGCGGCATCCACGGGTGGGATGTCGTAGTGGATCAGCAGGTAGTGCAGGCCCGCCGGGGTGATCGGGTAGCGCAGGGCCTCAAGGGGCAGCGCGTGGTTGCGGGCGGCGAGGCGTAGCTCGCCAGGGGTGATCTCCTCCGCGGCCAGCGTGCCGTCAGGCGCGTTCTGCATGACCGCGATGCTAGACCTGCGGGGGGTGCCACCGCACCACCGGCCGCTTCGCCGCCGCCGCCTCGTCCAGCCGCCGCACGGGCGTCGTGTAGGGCGCGTCGCGCAGGATCTCCGGGTCCGCGGCCGCCTCTTCGAGGATCGCGCGGACGATGTCGGCGAAGTCGTCGAGCCGCTCCTTGGTCTCGGTCTCGGTCGGCTCGATCATCAGCGCCTCGTCCACCAAGAGCGGGAAGTAGACCGTGGGCGGGTGCACGCCGTAGTCGAGCATGCGCTTGGCGATGTCGAGCGTCCGCACGCCCAGCTTCTCCTTCGCGCCGCGCCCGGAGAGCACGAACTCGTGCATGCAGGTGCGGTCGAACGCGATCGACAGGTACTCGGCGATGCCCGGCTCGGCCAGCCGCGCCTTCAGGTAGTTGGCGTTCAGCACCGCGACCTGCGAGGCGTCCTTGAGGCCGTCCGCGCCCAGCGAGCGGATGTACGCGTAGGAGCGCACGAACACGCCGAAGTTGCCCTGGAAACCGCGCAGCTTGCCGATCGACTTGGGCCGGTCGTCGTCGAGGACGAAGCGACCGGCGCCGTTGTCCCCGCCCCGGCGCAGCACCTGCGGGCTCGGCAGGAACGGCTCGATCCGGTCGGACACCGCGATCGGGCCGGCGCCAGGCCCGCCGCCGCCGTGCGGCTGCGTGAAGGTCTTGTGCAGGTTGTAGTGGACGATGTCGAAGCCCATGTCGCCGGGCCGCGCGATGCCCATGATCGCGTTCAGGTTGGCGCCGTCGTAGTAGAGGGTGGCTCCCGCGTCGTGCACGATCCGCGCGATCTCCTCGATGTTGCGGTCGAACAGCCCGAGCGTGTTCGGGTTGGTCAGCATCAGACAGGCGACCTCGTCGGTGGCCTTGGCGCGCAGGTCTCCCAGATCGACGCCCCCGTCGGGCGCCGTCCCGACCTTGACCACCTCGTACCCCGCCATCGTCACGGTGGCCGGGTTGGTGCCGTGGGCCGTGTCCGGCGTGAGCACCTTCGTCTTCTGCTCGCCGCGGTCCTCGTGGTAGGCGCGCGTCAGCAGCAGCCCGGCCAGCTCGCCCTGAGAGCCGGCGCTCGGCTGCAGCGACACATGCGGCAGGCCGGCGATCTCCGCCAGGGCGCCCTGAAGGCGCCACATCAGCTCGAGGGCGCCCTGGGCGTACTCGGGGTCCTGCAGCGGATGGAGCCGCGCGTTGCCCGGCAGCGCCGCCACCCGCTCGTGGAGCTTGGGGTTGTGCTTCATCGTGCACGAGCCGAGCGGGTAGAAGCCCTCGTCAAGGTGGAAGTTCTTCGAGGACAGCGTCACGTAGTGGCGCACCAGCTCCGGCTCGCTTATCTCCGGCAGCGCGGCGGGGCGCTCGCGCAGCTGCGACGCGGGAAGCAGGTCCGCCACCGGCACCTCGGGGACGTCGGTGGCCGGGGCCACGAAGGCCCGACGGCCGTCGCGCGAGCGCTCGAAGATCGTGACGGCCTCCTCGCGGGCGCGCGGGTCGAGCTCCGTCACGCCGCCACCCCCGCGGGCTTGCCCACCAGGCGCGCCAGCCGCTCGATGTCCTCGCGCGTGCGCCGCTCGGTGACAGCCACCAGCAGGCCGTCCCCGTACTCCGGATAGTCGCGCCCGAGCCGGTAGCCCGGGTTGACGCGCTCGGCGCGCGCCCGCTCGAACAGCCCCTCGAGATCAGGCACGCGTACCGCGAACTCGCGCACGACCGGCCCCGGGTTGATCGCCTCGAGGCCGAGCGCCTCGCGCGCGTGGTGCGTGCGGCGCAGCATCAGCTCGGCCAGTTCCACGAGGCCGCGCTTGCCGAGCCAGGACAGGTAGACCACGCCCGCCAGCGCGTTCAGCGCCTGCGCGGTGCAGATGTTGTGGGTGGCCTTCTCGCGGCGGATGTGCTGCTCGCGCGTCTGGAGGGTGAGCACGAAGCCGCGCCGGCCGTCCACGTCGCGCGTCTCGCCCGCGATCCGCCCCGGCATCCTGCGCAGGAAGCGCTCCGCGGCCGCGAAGAAGCCGAACGAGGGGCCGCCGAAGTCGAGCCTGTTGCCGAGCGTCTGGCCTTCGCCGACACAGATGTCAACGCCCTGCTCGCCGGGAGGCTTGAGGATGCCGAGCGGCAGCGGGTCGGCGGCGCAGACCACCAGCGCGCCGGTGCGCCGGCCGGCCTCGGCCAGCTCGCCGAGCTCCTCCACCGTTCCGAGGAAGTTCGGCTGCTGGACGAACACGGCGGCCGTGTCGCCGTCCGCGGCGGCGGCCAGTGCCTCCACGTCGGTCGCGCCCTCGCCGGTGAGCGGCACCTCCTCGACGTCCATGCCGTACCCCACCGCGTGGGTGCGCAGCGCGGCGCGCGAGTGCGGGTGCAGCCCGCGGCTGGCGACCAGCTTGGTGCGGCGCGTCTCGAGCTTGGCGAGGTAACCGGCCGCCGCCACGGCGCTCGGGCCCTCGTACACCGAGGCGTTCGACACCGGCAGGCCGGTCAGCTCGGAGATCGCGGTCTGGAACTCGAACATCACCTGTAGGCCGCCCTGCGAGATCTCGGGCTGGTAGGGCGTGTACGGGGTGAGGAACTCCGAGCGCGAGAGCAGGTTGTCGATCAGCGCGGGCACATAGTGGTCGTACATCCCCGCGCCGAGGAAGGTCAGTTCCGCGTCCGCGTGCCGGTTGCGGGCCGCCAGCGCGGCCAGGTGCTCGTACACCTCCTGCTCGGACAGGCCCGCCGGAAGGTCGATCTCGCGGTCGAGGCGGACGGACTCGGGGATGTCGGCGAACAGCTCGTCTACCGAGCCGGCGCCGATGGCGCCGAGCATCACCTCCAGGTCCTGCTCCGTGATCGACGTATATCGACTCAAAGAAGATCCTTGTAAGCGCCCACATCCAGCAGGGCGTCCACCTCGGACTGATCGGACAGCCGCACCTTCACCAGCCAGCCGTCGCCGTAGGGGTCCGCGTTGATCTGCTCGGGGCTGTCGGCGAGCGCCTCGTTCACCTCGAGGACCTCGCCCGACAGCGGCGCGAACACATCTGACACGGCCTTCACGGACTCGACCTCGGCGTAGGCCTGATCCTTCGCCACCTGGGCGCCCACCTTGGGCGGATCGAAAAAGACGACCTCGCCGAGCGCGTCCTGTGCGTACCAGGTGACGCCGAATGTCGCCTGGTCGCCGTCGATCCGCGCCCAGTCGTGCTCGGCGTGGTACTTGAGGTCCTCCGGATAGCTGGCCTCAGCCACTGGTTCCCTTTCTGTAGACCATCACCGCGCGCCCGGCCGAGCCGGGCGCTCCTGCCCGACGAGCGGTTTCTCGCGCACCTCGGCCGGCCGCGTCTTACCGCGCACGTCGACCTCGATCGGGGTGCCCGGCTCGACATCCGCTACGGGCACGTAGGCCATCCCGATGCCGATCTCGAGGCAGGGCGAGAGGGTGCCGCTGGTGACCACGCCGGCGCCGTGGGGCGCCGCGACGGCGTTGTCCTGGCGCGGGATGCCGGGGCCGGTGAACGCGAACGGGACGAGCTTCTGCGTCGACGTGATCGCCGCGAGCGCGTCGGCGCCGATGCAGCCCGTCTCCAGCTTGCAGCACCAGCCGAGCCCGGCTTCGAGCGGGTTGCGGTCCTCCGAGAGGTCGTTGCCGTAGAGGTGGAAGCAGACCTCCAGGCGCAGCGTGTCGCGCGCGCCCAGGCCGGCCGGCCGCACCTCGCGCTCCAGCAACGCGTCCCAGACGGCGGCGGCGCCGTCCGGCGCGATCAACAGCTCGCAGCCGTCCTCGCCCGTGTAGCCGGTGCCACACACGAGCGCCGGCTCGCCTGCCAGCTCCAACTCTGCGGTGCGCATCCGGTCCGGCAGCTCGCCGCCGGCGATCGAGCCCAGCGCGGCCCGGGCCGCCGGACCCTGTACGGCGAGCATCGCCCACTCGTCGCGCGCGTCGCCGACCTCCACGTCAAAGGCCTCGGCGTGCTCGCGAAACCAGGCGAGGTCCTTCTCGTGGTTGGCGGCGTTGGTGACGGTCAGGAAGCGCCCGCCTTCGAGGCGGTACGTGAACAGGTCGTCGAGTACGCCCCCGTCCTCGCGGCAGAGCACCGAGTACTGGGCGCCCCGCTCGGCCAGCTTGGTCAGATCGTTTGAGAGCAGACGCTGCAGGAACCGCTCCGCGTCAGGGCCGGAGGTCGCGATCTCGCCCATGTGCGAGACGTCGAACATGCCCGCCAGCGTGCGCACCTGCACGTGCTCGGCGCGGATGCCCTCGTACTGCACCGGCATCTCCCACCCGGCAAAGGGAACGAGCTTCGCTCCGGCGCTGCGGTGGCGGTCGAACAGCGCTGTGCGGCGGAGGGTGTCGGCGGACTGACCCAAACGTCCCGAGAGGCTACCTACCCAAACCGTCAGCCACGGAGGATCGCCGCCACCAGCGCCAGCGCCACCTCGGCGCGGGAGCGCAGCGCCTCCGCGCTGACCCACTCCTGCGGCGTGTGGGCGCCTCCACCGCGCGGCCCGAGGCCGTCCACGGTGACCGGAACCGCCTGCGCGACATGGCTGGCATCGCTGGCGCCGCCGCGCTCCGATGCCACCAGCGGGCGGCCCAGCCGGTCCGCGGCCTCCTCCAGCAGCGCGGCCGTCGCAGAGCGCGTGTCCATGCCCGGCCAGGCCCGCACCAGCGCCGACTCGATCGACACCCCGTCGAGCTCCTCAGGCACGGCTTGGAGCACCGGCCGGAAGGCGGCGATGTCGTCGGCGCGCAGGTCGCACACGAGCCGGCCCCGCGGCGGAACGACGTTGAAGGCCTCGCCGGAGTGCAGGATCGTCGGCACGGCCGTGAGCCGGTCCGGGCCGGTCGGGTCGCTGCTGTCGGCCACCCGGCGCGCCACATCGGCCAGCGCGAGCAGGGCGCTGCGGCCCTTGTGGGGGGCCGAGCCGGAGTGCGCCGGCCGCCCGTGGGCCTTGATCTCGAGCGTGCCGGCGGCCTTGCGCCGCACGATCAGGGCATCGCGCCCCTGCGCGTCGATCTCGCCGGCCTCGAAGCAGAGGCAGGCATCCCAGCCGCGGAAGCGCTCGGTGTGGGCGAACGGCACGGTGCGCCACTCCTCGTCGTTCACGAGCAGCACGGCCGCTTCGGCGTACAGCTCTGGTCGCGCCGCCAGCTCCCGCGTGACCCCCAGCGCCAGCGCCACGCCGCCCTTCATGTCGACCGTGCCCGAGCCCAACAGGCGATCCCCGTCGCGGATCAGCCGGCGGTGGGCGTCGTGGGCGACCACGGTGTCCAGGTGGCCCAGGAGCGCCAGCCGGCGCTCGCCGGTGCCGCTCAGGCGCCCGAGCAGGTCCGGCGCATGACCCGGCGTCGAGCACTCCACGCGCTCCGGCTGCGCCTCAGGCGGCAGGAAGGCGATGCAGAGGGCGACCGCCTCCTCGGCGCCGGCGACGTCTCCCGACGGCGTGGACACGCCGACGAGGGCCTCCAGCTCGCGCTCGGCGACGAGGGCCATGCGCTCTGCCGCTTCGATCACGGCGGCGGCTTGGCGGAAGCAGCCGGCTCGGCCGGCTGCGCACCGATCGGCCTCGCGAAATGGAAGCTGGTGATGCGCATGCCGGTGTTCAGGTAGAGCCGGTGCGCGTCCAGGCGGTTGGCCTCCACGCCGGAATCGAGGTGCAGGGCCGCGCAGCCGAGCCGCTGCGCCTCCTCGGCGCACCACTCGAGCAGCGCCCGCCCGTGCCCCTGGCGGCGACTGTCGGCGTGGGTGGAGAGGTCGTCCACGTAGAGCACGTGTCCCCAGGCCAGGTTGTTCAGCTCGCGGAAGCCGGCCACGGCCAGGCAGCGACCGTCGCCGCCGAACGCGCCCACGATGCGGTAGCCCTCCGCCCGCTGCACCTCGTCCACGCGGCGCACGAACTCGACCTCGTCCTCGTAGCGGGTGCGCAGGGCGCGCATGGCCTCGAACGCCAGCGCGGTCTGACCCGCCTCTATCTCCCGGAGCGCGCTCAGTCTTTGAGGAACTCGGGCACGTCGATGTCGTCGTCCGAGATCTCGAGCGAGGCGCGCTGACGGTCGTCCATCTTCACGTCGCGGCGGCGCGGCTCGCGGCGGCGGCCGGTGGAGTCCTCGGTGAACAGCGGCAGGCGGCTGGGCCGCTCGAAGCCGGTGGCGATCACCGTCACGCGCACGGCGTCGGTCAGCGCGTCGTCGACCACGGCCCCGAAGATGATGTTCGAGTTCTGGTCGGCCGCGCCCTGGATGATCTCGGCCGCCTCGTTGACCTCGAACAGGCCGAGGTCGGTGCCGCCGGTGATGTTCAGCAGGATCCCGGTGGCTCCCTCGACCGACTGCTCGAGCAGCGGGCTCGAGACGGCGTTCTTGGCCGCCTCCGCCGCGCGGTTCTCGCCGGAGGCCTCGCCGATCCCCATCAGGGCCGAGCCCGCGTCCTGCATGATCGTGCGAACGTCGGCGAAGTCGAGGTTGATCAGGCCCGGCGTGGTGATCAGGTCCGTGATGCCCTGCACGCCCTGGCCGAGCACGGCGTCGGCCTCGCGGAAGGCGTCGAGGATGCTGGTGCGGCGCTCCACCACGGCGAGCAGCTTCTCGTTTGGGATCACGATCATCGTGTCCACCTGCTCGCGCAGGCGGTCGATGCCGTCCACCGCCTGGCGCATGCGCTGCGAGCCCTCGAAGTCGAACGGCTTCGTCACCATGCCGACGGTCAGCGCGCCGACCTCCTGCTTGGAGACCTCCGCGATGACGGGGGCCGCGCCGGTGCCGGTGCCGCCGCCTTCGCCGGCAGTCACGAAGACCATGTCAGCGCCCTTGAGCGCCTCCTTGATCTCGTCGCGGCTCTCGTTGGCGGCGCCGTAGCCCACCTCGGGGTCCGCGCCCGCGCCGAGCCCGCGAGTCAGCTGGTCGCCGATCTGCAGCTTGATGTCGGCGTCGCACATCTGAAGCGCCTGGGCGTCTGTGTTGACAGCGATGAACTCAACGCCCTTGAGGCCTGCGTCCACCATGCGGTTGACGGCGTTGGTCCCGCCGCCGCCGATTCCGACGACCTTGATTACGGCCAGGTAGCTGCCCGTGTCCATGAGGGTTGTTCCCTTCTGCCTTCCCGAAGCTCAAGCGGTTGTCGAGGGTTCTCGGCTACCGCAAGCATCGGACTGTAGGCGGGATTCCGCGAATGTGTCAACCGGTCTCGCAACAAATTGTGCAGTTCAACCATCGACTCGTGATCGAGGGTTGGCGGAAGCTCGACCTGCACTTGAGGCTTTACGGAGCCGCCGTCACGCCGCCGCCCGCGCCGGCCGTGAGCGTGTCGGTGGGCTGCGCCGGGACCTGCGGCACGGGCG
>JACCSF010000301.1 GCA_013813135.1 Thermoleophilaceae bacterium
GGCCTGAGCGCCGCAAGGGCGACGGCGGCGCTCAGGCCCGCCCCTCCCGTCGCAGCCGCGTCAGCCGCTCCGCCAGCCGCCCCTCTTCGGGTGCCCGCGGCCGGCCCCCGCGGCGGTAGAGCTCGCGCACCACCGCGCCGCCATCCGTGCGCACCACCTCCGTGACCGACTCCACCGCCCGCGAGCCGTCGGGCAGCCTCGCCTGGTGCACGATCAGGTCGAGCGCGCTCGCGGCCTGCTCGCGCACAGCTCCGTGGGGCAGCCCTACCCCGGCCATCAGCGCCAGTGTCTCGACACGCCGCAGCGCATCCGCCGGCGAATTGGCGTGCACCGTGGTCAGCGAGCCGTCGTGCCCGGTGTTGAGCGCCTGCAGCATGTCGAGGGCCTCCGGCCCGCGCACCTCCCCCACGACGATCCGGTCGGGTCGCATGCGCAGCGCGTTGCGCACCAGCTGGCGGATCGTGACCTCGCCGCGCCCCTCGAGGTTGGCCGGTCGCGCCTCCAGGCGGACCACGTGCCGCTGGCGCAGCCGCAGCTCGGCCGCGTCCTCGATCGTCACGATCCGCTCCTCCCCCGGGATCGCTCCGGACAACGCGCTGAGCGTGGTCGTCTTCCCGCATCCCGTTCCCCCGCTGACGAGTATCGACGCCCGTGCCGCGACGCTCACCGCCAGCAGCTCGGCCAGCGCGGCCGGCATCGTCCCGTTGCCCACCAGCTCACGCAGCGAGAAGCCCTCGCGCCGGAACCGCCGCACCGTGAGACACGGCCCTGAGAGCGACAGCGGCGGGATCACCACGTTGACTCGCGACCCGTCCGGCAGCCGGGCGTCACACAGCGGCGACGCCTCATCGACCCGCCGCCCCAGCGGAGCCAGCACCCGCTCGATCGCGTGCATCAATTCCGGCTCGCCCGCGAACTGGACCCCCGCGCGCTCCAGCCGCCCGCGCCGCTCCACGTACACCGCGCCCGGACCGTTGACCATCACCTCGTCCACCAGGGGGTCGGCCAGCAGCGGCTCGAGCGGGCCGAGCCCCGTGGCCAGCACGATCACGCGCCCGACCAGCGCCTCCCGCTCAGCTTCCGGCAGCGCCGCGGCCTCGCGCCCGACCAGCTCGCGGACCTCCTCCTCCAGCGAGCCGCCCGCCGCCCCCTCACGCGCGCGCTCGACCAGGCGCGCCCGCAGCGCAACCGCCAGCTCGTCCAGAGGCTCCATGAGCGCTGAAGGCGGACAACGACGGGTTTCGCCCCCGCGGCTTGACGAGGCAGTGAACCCGTGACGCAGCCGGCCCAGCCAAGCGCCTGGGGCGCCGCCTCAGAACCAGCGCGCGGAGCGCCGTCCCAGCTTGAACCCGTGCTCGCTGCGCAGGTTCACGCAGCGGACCCCGTCGCGGCGGCTCGTGCACTCGAAGCGCCCGCGGCGGATCGACTTGCGATAGCCGAGCACCCGCTGTCCGCCGAACACCGTGTCGCCCGCGCATACCGGGTGCGCAAACCCTCGGCGCGCGACGGTCAGGCCGTTCCCCCAGTCCACCGGGCACCGGGCCGGCTTGGGCGGCGGCTCCCAGGCGCGCACCCGGATGTCGCAGCGGGCGACGGACTTCGAGATGGCGCAGCCGATGTTGTGCGACGGCGTCTCGAAGAAAGTGGCGGCGCTCGCCGGAGCGGCAGCCACCACGGCCGTCGCCACGAGCGCGGCGACGGCGAGCCCGGCCGGCCGCTTCATCGCACCTGCACCCAGTGCGCCTTCGACGGCGCGCCGTTGCCGTCCGTCACGAACAGCATGTACCAGCCCGAGGGCACCAGGCCGGCGCTCGTGGGGATCGTCATGTCGATGCCGTCCCCGTTGCGGGCGATGTCGAGCTTGATCGACCGCTGGTCGACATCGGTCACGTGCGTGACCGCGCTCGGGCGCACCAGGCGCGCCGTCCGGATCCCGCGCGCGTTGGGGCTGCCGAACCAGACCGTGTCGCCGCGCTCGACCTGCACCGGCCCGCTCGCGATCTGCGGCCGATCGCCCTGGAACAGGTAGGGCGGCGAGTAGATCTCGATGCGCTGCTCGAACCTACCCCGCTGCTTGTTGGTGGCGTCGGAGTAGAGCGGGTCGCTGCCCATCGTGATCAGGCGCCCGTCGGGCAGCAGCAGCGCCACGGAGTGGTAGTTGCGCCCGACGGTGGGATCCGCCACGCGCGTCAGGCCGTCGCTCTTCGGGTCGTAGATGTTGCAGAGCAGCTGGTTGCTGTTGCTCTCGCCGCGGTAGCCGGTCGAGCCGCCCGTGATCACGACCTTGTCGTCCGGAGTGATGACCATGTTCGGGTAGCGCACCGGCTCCTCGAGATCCGGACCCGGCTCGAAACGCGGATCGTCCGCGCGCAGGTCGATCACGTCCGTGCGCGCGGTCGACTCGTGGGAGTCGCCGATGCCGCCGCCCCCGGCGATCATCAAGCGCTGGTCCTGCGCCGGCGGCAGCAGGACGCTGCCGCTCGTCTCGGTCTGCCTCGGCTCGCGCAGCCCGGGGACCTTCTTGAAGGAGTTGTCGCTCAGGTCCCAGATGCCGGGGTCGCGCCCGACCGTGTCCGAGCCGTAGCCGGCGTTGCTGCCCGTGTAGAACAGGTTGCCGTTCGCCATCAGGAAGAGGGACGGATAGGTCGGGAAGGTGCGCTTCAGCTGCGGCTGTGCCTCCCACTGCTTCGTGGCGGGGTCGTAGATCTCGTTGTCGCCCTCGATGATGCGGCCGAACTCGTCGAGGCCCGAGACCGACAGCACGCGCCCGTCCTTCAGGCCGACGAGGGTCGGATACCAGCGGGCGAGCGTCATGTTGTCGACGCGCTCGTACTTCTCCGTCGCGGGGTCGAAGACATACGACTTGTCGCTCCCCCAGTAGTCCTGCTTGGCGCGCGTCAGCGACGTCGCGAAGCCGTAGAAGTTCTCGCCGTCGCGATGCATCCGCGTGATCGTGAACTGAGTCGGCCGGTCGACCACCGGAGCGGCGCCCCTGTCGACCGCCTCCACCCAGACCTCTGTGGCGCTGGCCGTGACGGTCGCCTTCCCATCGTCGGCGATTTCCTTCATCGCCGGCTTGACGACGACGTCATGGGTGGACCGGAAGGCGAGCCCGTCGGGCGAAACGAACTCGGTGCCCTTCTCCAGGGTCACGGCGGCGCCGTCGGGGGACTCGTTCTTGACGGTCATCACGCCGGCGGCGTGCCGGACGTCCTGCCTGAGCTTCTCGTAGCGCTTGGTGCCGCCCGCGATCAGGAGCTTGCCGTCGGGCAGGGAGGTATGGCCGGCGCAGAACATGTCGCTCGGCGTGTGGACCTGCTTGAACTCATCGGTCTCGGGGTCCCAGAGGATGGTCCTGAACTTGCCGGCGTCGAACTGCTTGCGGTCGTTGCCGGAGCCCGCGATGATCAGCACCTTGCCCGTGCGCAGCAGCGCCCCGTGGATCGCGTTCACGCGCAGGTGGTCGGGCACGGACAGCATCGACCAGTGCCCGGCGCGCTGCTTGTAGCCCTGGCTGTTGATCTTGTAGTCGTGCAGGGCGTTCCTGCCCGCGGACACGAGCGTCGGCCCGTTGATCGCGATCAGCCCTCCGGCGACCAGGAAGGTCAGCAGCGCTTTGACGAGACGCTGCTTGCCGCGGGCACTCACGCCTCAACCTGGCCGAATAGCTGCCAGGCGGGATCCGGCTCAGGGTGCGGGCCGTGTCCCTGGGGCGCCTCGAACCGGACGACCATGTGGTTCTTGCGGCGCCCCGGCTTCAGCTCGCGCACCGGCTGTGGCTCGTGCGCCGACTCCGCCGATCGGTGGTCGGCAACCGCACGCCGGTCGAACCGCACGACCTGGTGGCGCTTGCGGCGCTCGCGCTCCGCCGGCCAGGACCGCGCCGGCTGCGGGAGCGGCTCGGCGGCAACCGGCGCGAGC